>JBPEXA010000690.1:0-1587 GCA_052032135.1 Thermoanaerobaculia bacterium
TTCGTCCGCCTGCCCGACGGCTACGACGAGGATCCCGAGGCGCTGCTGCCGGCGGTCTACCTGCTCGACGGTGGCATCACCTTCCCGACCTTCGCCGGCTACTACCGGTACCTCTTCGCCGCCGAGGACGTCCCGAAGGCGATCCTCGTCGGCATCAGCTACGGCGCCCGCTCCTGGGAGGACGGCAACCTGCGCGGCACCGACTACACCGCCCCCACCACCGAACGCGAGTTCTGGGGCGGAGCGGCGCAGTTCCAGCAGGTCCTGCGGCGGGAGGTGCTGCCGCTCGTCGAGGAGCACTACCGCGCGGATCCCGGTCGACGGGCGATCTTCGGTCAGTCGTTGGGCGGCCAGTTCGTCCTCTTCACCGCCTTGACCGATCCCGAGCTCTTCTTCGGCCACATCGCGAGCAATCCCGCCCTCCACCGCAACCTGCCCTTCTTCTTGCAGCCGGTCGACCACCCGCCCGGCTCCGCCCGGCTCTTCGTGTCGACCGCCGAGCACGACGCGCCCCGCTTCAAGCAGCCGGCGCTCGAGTGGATCGATCACTGGTCGCGACAGGCCTCGACACCGTGGGCGCTGCGCACCGCCGTCCTCGACGGTCACAACCACTTCTCCGCCGCTCCCGAGGCCTTCCGCCAGGGGATGCTGTGGATCTTCGAGAGTCCCTAGCGCGGGGATGAAGGCCGCCGAGTTCCACGCCGCGTTCCGGCGGCTGGGGGAGCCGACCCTGGCACCGCTCGGCTTCGTCTACCGCGACAAGTCGTGGCACCACACCGTGCCCGGCCTGCGGCAGCTCTCGATCTGCCCGCACTGCGACAAGTTCGGCCACGGCTTCTCGGTGCGCTACCTGACCGTCGCGCTCTGGCATCTCGAGGTTCCCTCGCCCGCCAACATCGAGTTCCTGCCGTGTCGCAACACCTGCGCGCTCGCGGCGATCAAGATCTCGCCGCTGCTGCTCGGCCCTCACCTCGAGAGCGACTTCGATGACGCGGTGTGGGACTGTCCCGACCCGCTCTCCTTCGAGACTCGCCTCCAGACCCACCTACCGGTCTACTTCGGTGGCGACGACTTGTGGGTGTTGGCCGACCCGGAGGCGAGCCCGGAGGCTAATCGCGCCAGCCTGCTGCATGCCCTGGCCGACGACGGCATCACCGATCTGTCGGAATCGACGGCGCTCGAGCGCGTCGAAGAGGCGCTGGGCGCCGTGGCGCGCTTCGGGCTCTCCTGGTCCGAGGGGATGACGGTCGAGCGGGCGGCGCCGCTGATCGTGGCGAGATCCGAGACCAGTCATGACCTCGGCATCGCCTACCATGCGCCGCAGTACGCGGCCGCGATTCGCGAGTGAGCTCGGAGGGCATGCCGCGTGTGCGACAGGGCGCGGGCGTCGCGTCTCCTCCGGCGGGAGCTGATGATCGGAGTGGTACCATAGTGACACCGAATTGGTACCTCTCATGCCGACCTTGACGATCAAGAACCTACCGCCCGACACCTATCGCCGCCTCAAGCAGGCGGCGGCCGCACACCGGCGCAGCCTCAACAGCGAGATGATCGTCTGCCTCGAGCGCGCGCTCGGCGTCCGGCGCT
>JBPEXA010000691.1:0-3114 GCA_052032135.1 Thermoanaerobaculia bacterium
CAGCTCGAGCGCCATCTTCTTCGGCAGGCCGCACTGGTGGAGCTTCAGCTCCGGGCCGACGACGATCACCGAGCGGCCGGAGTAGTCGACGCGCTTGCCGAGCAGGTTCTGGCGGAAGCGGCCCTGCTTGCCCTTGAGGGTGTCGGAGAGCGACTTCAGGGGCCGGTTGTTGGAGCCCTTGAGGACGCGGCCGCGGCGACCGTTGTCGAACAGCGCGTCGACCGCCTCCTGCAGCATCCGCTTCTCGTTGCGGACGATCACCTCCGGGGCGCGCAGCTCGAGCAGCTTCTTCAACCGGTTGTTGCGGTTGATCACCCGCCGGTAGAGGTCGTTGAGGTCGCTGGTGGCGAAGCGGCCGCCGTCGAGCGGCACCAGCGGTCGCAGCTCGGGCGGGATGACCGGAATCACCTCGAGGATCATCCACTCGGGCCGCTGCGCCGAGCGCCGGAAGGCGTTGACCACCTTGAGGCGCTTGGCCGCCTTGAGCCGACGGATCTGGCTGGTCTCGGTCTTCATCACGATCCGCAGCTCTTCCGACAGCTCGTCGCAGTCGACGCGGGAGAGCAGCTCGCGGATCGCCTCGGCGCCCATCCGAGCCTCGAAAGCGTCGGCGCCGTAGGTGTCGCGCATCTCGCGGAAGCGCTCCTCGGTCAGCATCTCCCCCTCGACCAGCTCGGTATCGCCGGGGTCGACGACCGCGTAGCTCTCGAAGTAGAGGATCCGCTCGAGGTCGCGCAACGAGAGGTCGAGCAGCTGGCCGATGCGGCTCGGCAGCCCCTTGAAGAACCAGACGTGCGACACCGGGCTGGCGAGCTCGATGTGGCCCATCCGCTCACGGCGGACGCGCGACCGGGTCACCTCGACGCCGCACTTGTCACAGATGACACCACGGTGCTTCATCCGCTTGTACTTGCCGCAGATGCACTCCCAGTCGGTGATCGGGCCGAAGATCTTGGCGCAGAAGAGGCCGTCGCGCTCCGGCTTGAAGGTCCGGTAGTTGATCGTCTCCGCCTTGGTGACCTCGCCGTGGGACCACGAGCGGATCTTCTCCGGCGACGCGATCGAGATCTGGATCGCGTTGAAGTCCTTGACCGGATTCGTCTTGTCGAAGCTTCGCAGTGGCTGCATCACGATCCCCTTAGACCTTCAGAAGTTCCACGTCGAGGCAGAGGCTCTTGAGCTCTCGCACCAGCACGTTGAACGATTCGGGCAATCCCGGATCCTCCGGTACCTCGCCCTTGACGATCGCCTCGTACACCTTGCTGCGCCCCTCGACGTCGTCGCTCTTGACGGTCAGGAGCTCCTGCAGCGTGTAGCCGGCGCCGTACGCCTCGAGCGCCCACACCTCCATCTCACCGAACCGCTGGCCGCCGAACTGCGCCTTGCCGCCCAGCGGCTGCTGGGTGATCAGCGAGTAGGGGCCGATCGAACGGGCGTGGATCTTGTCGTCGACCAGGTGCGAGAGCTTCAGCATGTAGATGTAGCCGACCGTGACCTCCTGCTCGAACTGGTCGCCGGTCATGCCGTCGAACAGCCGGGTCTTGCCGGAGAGCGGCAGCTCGGCCTCCTCGAGGTGGCCCTTGATGTCGGTCTCCGCGGCGCCGTCGAACACCGGCGTCGCGAAGTGCAGGCCGAGAGCGCGACCCGCCCAGCCGAGGTGGGTCTCGAGGATCTGCCCGACGTTCATACGGCTCGGCACGCCGAGCGGATTGAGCACGATCTCGACCGGGGTGCCGTCGGGCAAGTACGGCATGTCCTCCTCGCGCAGCACGCGGGAGATGACGCCCTTGTTCCCGTGGCGACCGGCCATCTTGTCGCCGACCTGCAGCTTGCGCTTCATCGCGATGTAGACCTTCACCATCTTGATGACGCCGGGCGGCAGCTCGTCGCCCTTCTGCAGCAGCTCGATCCGCTCCTGGTTGACCTGGCGCAGCACCTCGACGTAGGAGTCGGTGCGGCGGTAGATCCCCTCGACCTCCTTGAGCGCCTTGGTGTCGGAGATCGGGAGCTTGAGGATCTCCTCGCGGGTCAGCTTGTAGAGCACCTCGTAGGTGAGCTTGTCGCCCCGCTTGAGGAGCGTCTCACCGTCGCGGCTGCTGACCCCCTTCGACACCGTGGTGCCGGCGAGGATGTCGGTGATCTTCTTGTTGCGCTCCTCGTTGTAGATGCGCACCTGGTCCTTGATGTTCTTCTCCAGGCGCTGCACCTCGTGCGACTCGATCTCGAGCGCCCGCTCGTCCTTTTCGACCCCCTTGCGGGAGAAGATCTGGACGTCGACGACGTGCCCCTCGATGCCCGGGGGCACCCGCAGCGAGGCGTCGCGGACGTCGCCCGCCTTCTCGCCGAAGATCGCCCGCAGGAGCTTCTCCTCGGGGGTCAGCTGGGTCTCGCCCTTCGGCGTCACCTTGCCGACCAGGATGTCGCCCGGCTTGACGAAGGCGCCGATGCGCACGATGCCGCTGTCGTCGAGGTCGCGCAGCGCCGCCTCGGAGACGTTCGGGATGTCGCGGGTGATCTCCTCGGGGCCGAGCTTGGTGTCGCGCGCCTCGACCTCCTTCTCCTCGATGTGGATCGAGGTGTAGTAGTCGTCCTTGACCAGCTTCTCGGAGACCAGGATCGCGTCCTCGAAGTTGTAGCCGCGCCACGGCATGAAGCCGACCAGCACGTTGCGGCCGAGCGCCAGCTCGCCGAGGTCGGTCGACGGCCCGTCGGCCAGCACGTCGCCCTTGCGCACCCGAGCGCCCTCTTCGACGATCGGCTTCTGGTTGACGCAGGTGTTCTGGTTGGAGCGTCGGAACTTGGTCAGCTGGTAGATGTCGGCGCCGAACTCGCGCGACTCGCCGGTCTCGACGTCCTCGCCCTCGACGCGGACGATGATCCGCTCGGAGTCGACCGAGTCGACGATGCCCGACCGCTTCGCGAGCACCACCGCGCCGGAGTCACGGGCGACGATGTTCTCGAGCCCGGTGCCGACGATCGGCGCCTCCGCCTTGAGCAGCGGCACCGCCTGGCGCTGCATGTTGGAGCCCATCAGCGCGCGGTTGGCGTCGTCGTGCTCGAGGAACGGGATCAGCGCCGCCGCCACCGACACCAGCTGCTTGGGGCTGATGTCCA
>JBPEXA010000692.1:0-8788 GCA_052032135.1 Thermoanaerobaculia bacterium
CAGGACCGACTTCAGCCGCCGGACGCCGCCCGCCACCAGCTGCCCGACGGCGATCCCGGCCAGCACCGCCAGGCCGAGCGAGACGAGGCTCCACAGCTTCGACGGGATGCGCAGCAGCGAGGCGCCCGGCAGCTTCGACACCGCGACGATCAGCGGGTTCGCCTCGCCGAGCGCCAGGAAGCCGCCGACGAGCACCAGCCCCCACGCCCAGGCGAAGGCCCGGCCTCCCCCCCGCCTGGCGGCGAAGGCGAGCGCCAGCGCCAGCACCCCCGGGGAGAGGGTGAAGAACAGCGGCACCTGGTCGGCGTGGAGGTGCTGACCCCAGTAGGCGAGGTTCGGGCGCCCGAACGGGAACGGGAGGACGAGCTCGAGGGCGTCGATCGGTCGCCAGCCTCCCGAGGTCGCCAGATCGTGGCCGTACCCCCAGAAGCCGCGGAAGGTGAAGCTCAGGATGCGCAGGAACTCCACCCACTGCGGCGCCGCCAGCGCGGTGCCGAGCGCCACCCCGGCGAGCGCCGTCCACCACGGGTAGCGCCGCCCGCAGTGGACGGCGACCACCACCGCGGTCGCCGCCAGCGACACGGCGGCGGTCACCGGATCGCCGCCGAAGATCATCAGCGCCCAGATGGCGGCGCCGGCGACGAGACCGCGACGCCGGGTCGCCGGCGCGGAAAGCTCGAGGGCGGCGGCGAGCAGCG
Organism: Thermoanaerobaculia bacterium; assembly: GCA_052032135.1. Taxonomy (GTDB): domain Bacteria; phylum Acidobacteriota; class Thermoanaerobaculia; order Multivoradales; family JAHEKO01; genus CALZKB01. Next base: position 699 of record JBPEXA010000692.1, read on the forward strand.
CCGGCGCCCAGGCGACCACCGCCACCAGGTTGTAGAGATTGAGGGTCGACAGGAAGAAGCCGCTCGTCGCGTAGACCGCCCCCACCGTCCACGCCGCCTCGCGCCCCATGCCGAGCGCCCTCCCCAGCCACGCCCCGGCGCCGAGGGCGACGAGCCAGTGCAGCCAGAAGTGGGCGTTCATCGCCCACAGCGTCTCGGTGAAGAGGAAGAGCAGGTTGTCGGGATAGAGCGGCACCGTGTTGGGGTTGCCGATGTGCGCCTGCCCGCCCGACCGCTGAACGTCGATCATCGGCAGCTCGCCGCGCTGCATCGCCTGCGCCTGCGTCCACTTCATCTCGTAGTGGGTGTTGAGGACGTCGCGCAGGAAGAGCGTCCGCGAGCCGCTGGCCAGCGGCGCGATCATCGACCCGATCAGCGCCACCACCGGCAGCACCCACCAGAGGACGAAGCTCAACGGCGCAGCGGGCTTACGTACAATGTCGCGCATGGTCACCGGGCTGTGGCGAGCGCTCCGACCCCATCAGTGGGTCAAGAACGTCTTCGTGCTCGCGCCCCTGGTGTTCGCGGGCGAGCTCGGCGAGCTCGAGGCGACGGTGCGGGCGCTGCTCGCCTTCGCCGCCTTCTGCCTCACCTCGAGCACCGTGTACATCGTCAACGACATCCAGGATCGGGAGGAAGACCGCCGCCACCCGCTGAAGCAGCATCGCCCGTTTGCCAGCGGCAGTGTATCGCCCGCCGCCGGCCTCGCGGTCGCCGGCCTCCTGCTGCTCGGCGCCCTCCTGCTCGCGTCCAGGCTCGGTGCCGGGGTGACGATCATCCTCGTCGTCTACCTCGCCAACAACCTCCTCTACTCGACGGGGCTCAAGCGACTGGTCATCCTCGACGTGCTGCTGATCAGCGTCGGCTTCGTGCTGCGGGTGCTCGGCGGCGGCTTCGCGGTCGGTGTCGAGGTGTCCGCCTGGCTGCTGCTGTGCACCATCTTCGTCGCGCTGCTGCTGGCGCTGTCGAAGCGCCGCCACGAGCTGATGCTGCTCGCCGACCAGGCGCGAGAGCAGCGCCGCGTGCTCGTCCACTACAGCGCCCCTTTTCTCGATCAGATGGTCAACGTCGTCACCGCGTCGACGGTGATGTCGTACGCCCTCTACGCCGTCGCGCCCGAGAACCTCGAGCGCTTCCACGGTCCCTACCTGGTCTACACCGTCCCCTTCGTGCTGTTCGGCATCTTCCGCTACCTCTACCTGATCTACCAGCGGACCGCCCCTCGCAACCCGACCGAACAGCTGCTGCGCGACGCTCCGTTCATGATCAACATCCTGCTGTGGGGGGGCGCCGTGCTGTGGATCGTCTATCTCGCCTGATCGCCGCGACGGCGCTGGCGGTCGTCGCCGTGCCGGGATGCGGAGCACCGGCGTCGGACGAGCCGTCGCCCGCCGCCCGCTGGCTCGCCGGCTACCTGCAGGTCGACACCACGAATCCACCCGGGCGGGAGGCGGCGGCCGCCGACTATCTCGAGCAGCTGGTCGCCGGCACGCCGCTCGAGACCACCCGACTCGACGCCGGGGACGGCCGGGTCAGCTGGCTCGCGACCCTGCCGGCGACCGAGCCGGCGGCGCCGCTGCTCCTGCTGGTGCACCACAGCGACGTCGTTCCCGCCGGCGAGGGGTGGCGGCGCGATCCGTTCAGCGGCGCGATCGTCGACGGTGAGATCTGGGGGCGAGGGGCGATCGACAGCAAGGGACTGGGCGTCGCCCACCTCGCCGCCGTGCTGGCCGCCGCCGAGCGGACGCCCCGTCGGCGCGCGGTCGCGGTGCTCGCCGCGGCCGACGAGGAGACCGGCGGCGATCGCGGCGTCCGCCGCTGGCTGGAGCCGCCCGCCGCTCCCCTCGCCGGCGTCGACGCGGTGCTCAACGAGGGCGGCGTCAACCGCTCCTTCCGCGGCCGCCTCCACTGGTGGGGGATCGAGACGATCCAGAAGCGGCCGTTGTGGCTGGAAGTGACCGCCCCGACCCCGTCGATCCTGGTCGCCGCGCTCGACAGCCTGCTGGCGACCGAGCCGACATGGACGGTGACGCCGACCAGCCGCCGCATCTTCGGCGGCCTGTCGCCGCTCTACAACGAGCACTGGCGCGGCATCTTCGACGATCTCGACGCGGCGATCGAGCCGTCGGGCCCCCGCCGCCGCCTGCTGCCGGGGATGGCCTCCTATTTTCTCGACAGCCTGCAGGTCAACCGCCTGGAGGTCCTCGCCGACGGGCGAGGGCGCGCCTCCGTCGACCTCCGGCTGCTCCCCGAGACGGACGCCGCTCGCGTGCTGCGCGACGTGCGGCAACGGCTGGGGGGCGGCGTCGAGGTGGAGATCCGCCTCGCCGCGCCGGTGATCGCCGCCAGCCCGTTCGACCATCCGTTGATCGAGCTGCTGCGCGGGGTGCTCGAGCCCGAGGGGCCGGTCGTCGAGCAGATGATCTCCGGGGTGACCGACTCGCGGCACTTCCGCCGTCGCGGCGTCCCCGCCTACGGCTTCTCGCCCTTCCTGCTCGATCCCGAGGTCACCGCGACCGTCCACGCCGACGACGAGCGGATCCCGCTCGCCGCCTTCGAGCGCGGCGTCGTGCGGATGACCGAGGTGGTCGCCCGCTGGGTCGACGGCGACTGACGACGGCCGGGGGGCGCTCAGCGACCGCCGGATCCGCCAGCCGGTGTCAGCTCGGCGTCGCGCTCCCACCAGTCGAACGGGCCGTCGACCGCCGGATGGCGGGCCCAGAAGCCGTCGATCGACAGCTTGTAGGCGAACAGCTCCGCCTCCAGCCGCTCGAGCTCCTCGGGCGGCAGCGTCGCCGCGAGGTCGCGCTGCTCGAGCGGATCGGTCGAGAGGTCGAACAGCTCGGTGGGGCGGTGCCCGAAGTGATAGACCGCCTTGCGGTCGCCCCGCCGCAGGGTGAGGCAGTAGTTGCGGTACCAGCACGAAGCGACGACGCGCTCGTGGCCGGGCGTCGACAGCAGGCTCGCGCCCGGCAGCTCGCCGCGCCACTCGGCGCCGAGCAGCTCGAGCAGCGTCGGCAGCAGGTCGAGGTGGGTGCGCAGCCCGCCGATCCGCCGCGGCGGCCCGATCCACTCCTCCGGCCCGTGCAGCAGCCAGGGGGTCCAGACCACCTCTTCATAGGGGACCGCATCGTGCTCCAGCAGCTGGTGCTCGCCGTGCGCCTCGCCATGGTCGCCGACCACGATCACCACCGTCTCGTCGAGCGCCCCGCTGCTCTCCAACCGATCGAGCAGCTCGCCGACGAACCGGTCCTGGTAGCGCAGGGTCGCGTGGTAGCGCTCCTCCGGGGTGCCGGAGGCCTCCTCGCCGGGGAGCTCGTAGGGATGGTGGGGCGAGATCGTCAGCAGGGTGAGGAAGAACGGCTCGGGGCGTGGCGCCGCCGCCCAGCGCACCGCCGGCTCGAGCATCGCGAACTCGTCGAGACCGAAGTACCCCATCTTCTCGAAGGGGGGCCGCTCGAGGGTCTCCTGGTAGGCGCCGAACTGGTAGCCGAGGTTGGCGACCAGGCCCGGTCGGTTCTCGAAGCTGCTGAGCGCCGTCTGCAGGAAGGCGGTGCGGTAGCCGAGCTCCCCGAGCAGATGGGGCAGGCAGCGCAGCGGCAGGTTGTGCTCGAGCGCCTCGACGATCTCCATGTCGAGGCGCGGCATCATCCCGCACAGCAGCCCGACGAGCGCCTTCGAGGTGTGCGAGACGGTGGTGTAGGCGGTGTCGACCACCACGCTCCTCTCGGCGAAGCGGGCGAGGCGCGGGGTGAGACCGCGCTCGAACTCGACGCCGACCTGCCGGGCGCCGGTCGACTCGAGCAGCAGCAGGAGGACGTTGGGGCGGCGAGCGACCTCACCGCTGGTCAGCTCCGGCGCCCGGTAGAGCGCTTCCGGCTCGATCATGAAGGGGGCGACGCCCTGTCCCGGCCCGGCGGAGACCAGCGCCCCGCTGACGAAGGCGACCAGATCGTTGCGCGCCAGGCTCCGCAGCTGGCGGTCCTCGAGCGGCACGCCGACCAGCAGCAGGCTGCCGCCGAGGGCGGCGACCGGCAGCAGGCGCCGTCCGAGCGGCACCGCGATCGCCTCGCGGCCGGCGCGGCGCGACAGCAGCACCGCGGCGGCGAGCGCTCCGGCCCACACCGCCAGATCCCGCCAGATGGCGCCGCCCGCGCTCACCGCCAGCAGATCGCGCACCATGCCGAGGTTCGACAGCCCGTAGACGGCGACGCCGAACGGCAGCCGGTAGCCGGTGTTGATGAAGAAGTGGTGGCCGAGGACGACGAAGAGACCGACGAGAGCGTGCGCGACGTCGACCGTCAGCCGCCACCCCCGGGTGCCGCGGCCGCGGCTCGCCACCAGCCACACCCCCTCGAACAGCACCACGAAACCGAGGTCGGGCAGCAGCAGCGCCGGCCAGGCCAGCAGCGAAGGCTCGAGCTCCGAGAAGAGGACCTTCGACACCCGGAACCACGCCAGGAGCGCGAACAGCACGCCCCCGTGGACCAGCACCGACGGCCACAGACTCGGCGTGCCCGAGGGGGCGGCCCGACCCGTCATGGCCGGCATCTTACCGACGGTCGACACGATAGAGGCGCCACGGCTCACCGGTGGTCATCGCCGTCGCGCCGCTCGCCGCCGCGAACCGCCCGTGGAGGGCGCCGTCGCCCGCCACCAGCACGAAGTCGAAGTGCTCGAGGTCCTCGTCGCGCAGCTGCTGGGGGAAGTTGTCGAGGTTGCGCGTCCACACCACCCGATCGAGGTCGCGGTAGACCACCAGGCTGGTGGCGAAGTAGCCGAACGAGAAGCTCAGCTCGCCGCCGCGGGCGACCTGCGCCCAGGCGAACGCCTGCCGGAACGGCGCCACCCACAGGTAGCGGCTGGCGCCGAGGTAGTTGAGGCCGAGCACCCGCCGCGGCTCCGGCGGCAGCGCGGTGAGCGCCGCATCGAGGCCACCGAGCTCCTGCGCCTCGACCGCTCGCCAGGCGACCGCCGTGGTCGCCACCAGCAGCACGATCAGCACCCCGGCGACGGCGCCACGGACGATGCGACCGATCGGCAGCGGCCCGACCGCCAGCAGCGCGGTGGCGAACAGGAACGGCAGCCAGCGACTGCTCAGCCGGATGGTGTTGACGTACTTGTTGGGGAGCACGAGATAGAGCGCCAACAGCATCAGCGCCAGGGCGGCGAGGTAGGGATCGCAACCGAGCCACCTCTGGCGGCGGCCGGCGACCAGCGCCAGCAGCACCCACAGCGCCGCCGCCCCGAGCACCAGCATCTCGACCGGATGGCGGATGCCGCCGAGAGCTCCGAGCAAGATCCAACGGGGATCGCCGCGGCCGTACGACTGCAGCCCCCACTCGGCGGCGGTGGCGAAGCTCGAGCCGCGCACGGCGACGAACCAGACGGCGGCGGCGATCACCACCGGCAGCACCCCCGCCGCGCGCATCGCCAGCCGCCGCCACCCGCGGCCGCTCAGCCACGCCTCGACCGCGAGCCACGCCAGCCCGAGACCGAACCAGAGCGCGTGGGAGAGGTAGAGGGCGAGGGCGAGGGCACCGAACAGCAGCGGCTCCCGCCACCGCGGCTCGTCGGTCGCCGGGCGGCGGCGGCTGGCGAGGAACCAGAGCACGAAGACCGCCCAGCCGAACAGGAAGTTGACGAAGCCCCAGTAGAACAGCTGACTGAAGGCGAAGCAGCTGGCGAGCACCGCGGCGGCCGCCGGTCGCTGCAGCTTCCAGGCGAGGGCGTGCACGGCACCGATCTGGAGCATCATCAGCAGCCAGGCGCCGACCTTGGCGGCGGTCAGCGGCGGCAGCAGCGCCCACGGCACGGCCAGCAGCGCGTAGACCAGCCAGTAGGGCGTCCACCACTGGATCGCCAGCTCGTCGGCGGGGTCGTCCCACGCCCGCTCGAGCAGACGCAGCTGGCCGAAATGCTGCGGCAGGTCGGTCGACGGCACCAGCTCGACGGCGAGGAAGGGGGTGGTCGCGAGCAGGCAGCAGGCGGCGGCGGCGACCGCGTGGGCTACCATAGCGCGCCTCCCTCCCGAGTCGATGCCTGCCATGATTCTGCCTCTGCTCGCCGGACTGTGCGGCGCGATCCTGATGGCGCTGGAGATCCTGGCGAGCCGCATTGTAGCCCCCTACTTCGGCAACAGCGTGTACGTCTGGGGGTCGATCATCAGCGTCTTCCTGGCCACCATGTCGGTCGGCTACTTCCTCGGCGGAAGGCGGGCGGACCGCCGACCGTCGGTCGAGGCGCTCGGGCGGGTGATCGCGCTCGCCGCCTTCTGGCTGCTCGGACTGCGCTTCTGGTCGGCCGAGCTGGTGGTGTCGATCGCCGATTGGACCGCCGCTTCGCCCGCCGGCAACCTGCTGATCTGCGCACTCCTCTTCGGCGTGCCCGGCGTGCTGTTCGGGATGGTCTCGCCGTATGTCGTGCGCCTCGCGGCCGACGATCTCGCGGCGGTCGGGCGGACCAGCGGCCACGTCTACGCGGTGTCGACCATCGGCTCGCTGATCGGCACCCTCGGCTGCACGTTCGTCGCCATCCCCCGCTTCGGGGTCACCGAGATCCTCTCCACCCTGACCGCCGCCACCGCCGCCACCGGTGCGCTCGCGCTGGCGCGCGGCCGACGGACGGAGCTCGCCGCCTGCGCGCTGGTGGCGGTCCTCCCCTTCGTCGCCGGTGATCGTCCGGGCGCCGCCGATGGCGACGTGGTCGCGGTGCGCTCGACCCCCTACCAGACCCTCGAGGTGATCGACCGGGCCGGCGTCCGCTACCTGCGCAGCGACCGCATCACCCAGTCGGCGATCTGGCTCGATAGCGGCGAGGCGGCTTCCCGCTACGTCCACTGGGCGGCGGCTTCCCTGCTGCTCGACGCGGCGCCCCGGCGAGCGCTGGTGATCGGCATGGGGGCGGGCCTGGTCGCCGACGTGCTGCGGCGTGCCGTGCCGCAGCTCGACGTCGACTTCGTCGAGCTCGACCCGGCGGTGCCCGAGCTCGTGGAGCAGGTGGGGATGTGGACGCCTCACCCTCGCGATCGCGTCCACATCGCCGACGGGCGCCGCTTCGTGCAGCGCAGCGATCGCCGCTGGGACTTCATCTACGTCGACGCCTACGTCGGGCTCGCGGTCCCCTTCCACCTCACCACCCGGGAGTTCTTCGCGGTCGCGGCGGAGCGGCTCGACGCCGGCGGCTCGATCGGCGTCAACCTCGCCGCCGGCCTCGACGACCCGTTCTCCCGATCGATCCTCCACACCCTGCGGCAGAGCTTCCGCACCACCCTGGTGTTCGACGTCCCCGGTGCCGGCAACGTGCTGCTGCTGGCGAGCGAACGGCCGCCACCGAGCGCCGCCGACCTCGCCCGCAGCGCCGCGGCGCTCGAGGGGTCGAGCGACCTGCCGGTCCCGCTGCCGGCGCTCGCCGCCAGCCGCATCGACTGGGGGTACGACGCCGCCGGTCTCGTCGAGCTGCGCGACGACTACGCCCCCGCCGAGCACCTGGTGCTGCTCGGCGAGCGCGACTTCGATCTCGCGCTACTGAGCGGTCGCGAACTCGTCGATCGCTGAGACGACGGCGTCGACCTCGTCGGTCGACAGCTCGGCGAACATCGGCAGGCAGAGGACGCGCTCCGCCGCCCGCTCGGCGATCGGCAGCGACGGCGCCTCGAGGCACTCGAAGGCGGGCTGTCGATGGAGAGGGCGCGGATAGTGGACCGAGGATCCGATGGCGCGATCGCGCAGCCACGTCTGCAGCCGGTCGCGGTGGTCGCTCGCGATCGTGAACTGGTGAACGACGCTCTCGCGACCGGCGGGCACCGTCAGCATCTCGACCCCGGGCACCCCGGCGAGGCCTTCGCGATAGCGCTCGGCGAGCTCGCGGCGGCGGGCGTTGTCGGCGTCGAGCAGCGGCAGCCGGCAGTTGAGGACCGCCGCCTGGACCGCGTCGAGCCGGCTGTTGGTGCCGATCCGTTCGTGGTGGTAGCGGCCGGTGGCGCCGTGATTCGCCAGCAGGCGGACGCGGTCGAGCAGCGCCACGTCGCTGCCGGTGACCGCCCCGCCGTC
>JBPEXA010000693.1:0-4297 GCA_052032135.1 Thermoanaerobaculia bacterium
GCCACGGCCGTGCCCGCGCAGGACACGCCGCCGCCGCTCTTGCTCTCTTCGTAGGCGGTCACGGTGCCGGTGACGATGTACTGCGCGCCGACCAGCTCACCCACCCGGGCCGCCGTCGACGGATCGACGCGGCCCGCCGCGGCGAGGTCCTGCTCGTCGAGGACGGCGTCGAGCTTCGCCCGCTCGACCATGTCGAAGGCGCCGGTCGACGCCAGCTCGTTGGTGAGCATGTCGGCGAGGTCACGGCCGACCCCGGAGTACCACCAGTAGACTCCGGTGACGTTGTTGGTGAAGTCGTTGACGGCCATCGTCGGGGACGCGGACGCCGCTCCGGGAATCGCCAAAGCGGCCAGTGCCGCTGCTGCCATCATCTTGCGCATGATCCGTTCTCTCCTTGTTCTTGGGTCGGTGCTGCCACGCGCGCTCCATTCCCGGAGACGCCTCGGCACTCGATGGTTGAGAATCGCTGTTCCCATTCTCTCATGGCGTGCGAGCCGGTGCGATGTTACGCGCCGGCGCCGGCGCCGGGGTCGCTCCCGGTGATCGTCGCCGCGGTCGACGGCGGTTGGCGGTGCGTCACCCAGCCCGACCACGCGCGGCTGAGCGCCGAGCTGCTCGCGCTCTGGCGCGACGACCCGCTGCCCGACCATCCGCATCGGGAGCGACTGCTGGCGGCCACCCGCGAGCACGACAACGGATGGCAGGAGGAGGACGCCGCGCCGCGACGGGCGCCCGGCGGCGATCGCCCCCTCGGCTTCGTCGAGATGCCACCGTCGGCGCGGCGTGAGATCTGGCGGCGGGGCATCGATCGCTGGAGCGAGCGAGATCCGTACGTCGCCGCGCTGATCGCCCAGCACGCCGCCCACCTCACCGCGCCGCAGGGGGACGCCGCCGACGTCGAGACCTACCTCCGGCGACGGGACGAGCTGCTCGAGGCGTGCGGTGTCGCAGAGGCCGAGCTGGTCGCCGACTACCGCTGGCTCCACCTCGCCGACCTCGCCTCGCTGGCCGTCTGCGCCGACTGGCGGGCACCCGCCGAACGGTGGGAGTTCGAGGTGTCGTGGAGCGGCACCCGGCTGTCGATCGCCCCCTTCCCTTTCGCTGGAGCGACCACCTTCGCGGTCCCGGCGCGGGTGATCCCACACCGCGAATACGACAGCGACGCCGACCTCGCCACCGAGCTGGCGCTCGCGCGCTGGGACGCGCTTCGCTTCCAGGTCGCCCCCGCCGAGTCGCCTCCGGAGGGGCCCGAAATCGCGTGATACCCTTCGCCGCATGGTCGAATCCGACGGCGGTCGGACCGATGTTGCCGACCGCGTCCGGGTGCTGATCCCCTCGCCGCTCGGAGTCCTGGGGCTCGAGTTCGACGAGGACGTCGTCACCCGGCTCGACATCGTGCCGATCGGCAAGCAGCGGGCCGCGTATCGCCCGTTCGCCGAGCTGCGCGGCGCCGCTCGCTCCGAGACCGTCGAAGAGGCGATCGGCAGGCTCTCCGAGTACCTGGCGGGGGCGCGTCGGAAACTCGAGATCGACTACGACGTCGGGCGCTCCGGCGCCGACGAGTTCGGCCGCCGAGTCCTGCGACAGACCGCCCGCATCCCCTATGGTCGCACGCGGACCTACCAGGAGATCGCCGCGGCGATCGGTCAGCCTTCGGCCTACCGGCAGGTGCTGGCGGCCCTGGTCGTCAACCCGCTGCCGCTCGTCGTCCCGTGCCACCGGGTGGTGCCGAACCGCAGCGGCATCGGCAGCTACGTCGCCGCCGCCACCAAGAAGGAGTGGCTGCTCAAGCTCGAGCGGCGGGTCCTCGCCGGCGACTGAGCCGCCGGCGCCACGGCGGGCCGTCGCCGCGCCTCACGACGAGCCGAAGCTGGCGACCGGCTCGAGGGTGAGGACCACGTCGAGCTCCTCGCCGGGCGCCGCCCGGAGCTCCCGCTTGGCGGGCCGGTAGCCGTCACCCGTCACCTCCAGCGTGTGCTCTCCGGCGGAGAGCAGTAGACCCGCCTGCAGGCCGGAGAGCTCGCCGGCGGTGCCGAGGTAGTTGCCGTCGAGATAGACCCGCGCCGAGTGCGGCTCGACCGACAGGTGGACGCGAGCGTGCTCGACCGCTCGTCGCGACCCCTCCAGCCGGCGCACGATCTCTCGCCCGCTCTCCTGATGACGGGCGCTCTCCTGGTGACGGGCGGGCTCGACGCGCAGCTCCGGCTGGACCGCCTCCCCCTCCCGCATGGTGACGTCCATGTCGAGCACCAGGCCGGTGAGCACCCGGACCGAGCGCCGTTCGGTCTCGAACCCCGGGCGATAGAAGGCGATCTCGTAGACCCCCTTCTCCAGCCACAGGTAGCCTGGGAAGCCGTCGTACTGCTTGGCGAGGCCGACGTACTGGCCGTCGACGTAGATCTCGGTGTTGCGCGGCCGCACCTTGAGGTCGAGCGCCCCCATCCCCACCCCGGGGCGATGGGAGTGCGCGACCGGATAGTGGCCGTGGCCCCAACCCCAGTAGCCCCAGTAGGGGTGCCAGTAGTAGGGGCGCCCCCAGCCGTAGCCGTAGCCGTAACCGAAGCCGAAGCCGTAGTGGTGACCGCCGCCGCGGCCGCGGCGACGCTCGACCCGATCGTGGCGCGTGCGGGTGCGGGCGGCTCCCCGACTGCCGTGAGCCTGCGACGGCCCGGAGCGTGCCGTCCCTCGCGCCGAGCGGGAGCCCGACGAGGGGGACCGCGGCACCGCGCGGCGAGAGGACCCGCTCGACGACCCCTGGCTGGCGCTCGAACCGCCGGAAGAGGCGCCGCTCGAGCGTGCCGAGCTGGCGCCGCTGCGCGACCTGCCGCGGTCGTCCGCCGTCGACACCGCGACGTCGGCGATCATCCACACCGCCGCCAGGGCGACGGCGAGCGTCGATCGAGAGAGCCGGGAGTGGGTTGCGTTACGGATCATGGTGAGCTCCTTCTCCGCCCAGTCTGACATCTGTTCCGGGTTCTCGTGCTTGCAAGCAGCGAGCCAGCGCCGACCGCCGTGGGGGCGCCGTCGCCCGGGGCCCGGCCTTCCGAGCCGTCCTCCGTTGGCGCGCGCCGACGTCCTCTGCTCAGGTCGGCCATCCGATCGGCCATCAGATCGGTTCGGTGGGAAGGTCGCGACGCGGATCGTCCTGCTCGAGGCGCTCGAGCAGCTCGCGGTTGTCGGCAGTGTCGGCGCTCGGCACCACCACTTCGATCTGGTAGTAGTGATCGCCGCGCCGGCCGTCGGTGCGCTCGATCCCCCGGCCGGGGAGCCGGAACCGTTGGCCGCTGCGGGTGCCGGCCGGCAGCTTGACCGCGACCGGGCCGTCGATCGTCGGCACCTCGAGGGCGGCGCCGAGGCTCGCCTCCGCCACGGTCACCGGCAGCCGGCCGTGGACGTCCGCTCCCCGCAGCCGGAAGTAGCGGTGGGGGCGGACCTCGACGGCGACGTAGAGATCCCCGGTCCCCTCGGGCGCGACGTTGCCCTGCCCGCGCACCCGGACCGTACTGCCGTCGCCGACGCCGGGCGGGATGCGCACCCTCACCCGCTCGAGCCGCACCTCGAACCCCCGCCCCTCGCATTCGCTGCAGGCCGTCGAACGGCCGCGACAGCGACGGCAGAGGGTCTCCCGCTGCACCGACAACGACACCACCACCCCGCGGATCGCCTCCTCGAAGTCGAGCTCGACCTGCGACCGGATGTCGCTGTCGGCGGTGCCCACCGTCGCCGCCGCCGCGGCGTCCGCCGGCAACAGCTCGACGACGAGCTCCTCGAAGCCGAGCACCAGCTCGGGCCCGGAGAATCCTCCCCTGCGGACCTCGAGGCTGCGGCGGCTGATCTGGCGGCGCTCGTCCCACCGTCGCCGGCTGGCGGCGTCGCGCAGCAGCGCGTAGGCCTCCGCCGCCGCCCGGAAGGCGCGCTCCGCCTCGGGGTCGGCCCCTCGCAGAGCGGGGTGCCAGCGGCGGGCGAGCTTCTGGTAGGCGCGGCGGATCGCCAGGCCGTCGGCATCGGGAGGGATGCCGAGGACCTCGTAGGGGTCGGGCATCGCTCGCCAGTCTAGCAAGCGACCGCCGTCGACCGAGCCGCCGTCAGAGCGGTCGAACCGCCATCGGCGTCGGCTGCGGCGCAGCCTCCAGCAGCTCGCCGCCGGCGGCCACGATGGCGGCGTCGACCGCGTCGCGCTGCGCAGCGGGCGACAGCACGGCGACGCACCCGCCGCCGCCGGCGCCGGTCGCCTTGCCCCCCCACGCCCCCGCCTCCCGGGCGGCGGAGAGGATGCCCTCGATCTCGGGCGTCGACA
>JBPEXA010000694.1:0-3298 GCA_052032135.1 Thermoanaerobaculia bacterium
GCCGGTGGCCCGGCGACCGTCAGGCGGCCGCGCGCCTACTCGACGTCGAACTCGACTTCGGTGATGGTGCGGTTGCCGCTCTTCTCGATGGCGATCACCTCCACCTTGAAGGTCCGGCCGCGGCGGAGGAACTCGGGCGGGATCCGCAGGCTGGTCTGGCGGTTGCCCATGTCGGCCTTGAACACGCGCAGCTGCGGCTCCTCGGTCTCGACGATCACCTCGTACGCCCTGATCGGGTTGCCGCCCGGGTTGGGCACCCTCGTCCACTCGATCACCGCATCGTCGATGTCGAGCGTCCCCTCCTCCTCCGGTGACAGGATCTCCGGCGCTGCGGGGATCTTGTGGGTCAGGCGGGCGCCGCCGGCGAGGCGGTCACCCTCCGTGGTGCGCCCGATGAAGCGATAGACGCCGGGCGGGAAGAGGGCGAGGAACTCGTCGAGCGGCTGCTCGTCGAACGACGGCTCGGCGCTCTCCATGAACAGCTCGGTGACCCCCTGGGTGCCGACGTTGCCGTCGGCGGCGATCCCCATCACCACCTGGCCGTTGGGGCCGATCACCTGCATCGTGTCCCACCCCTCGCCGTCGAGGAAGATCTGGATCCCGGCGTCGCCGTCGGTGTCGTTGATCTCGATGAAGATCGCCGCGTCGTCGAGGCGGACCGCCCAGGCCGCCGGCGTCGCGGCGAGGGCGACCATCGCCATCGCGACGGCGGCGATCCAACTGCTCTGCCTCTGCTGCATGACCTCGCTCCTTTCTGGACGGGAGGCGGCAGCCGCCGGGCGCGGACGCCGGTCCCGGGTCCATGACGTGTACCGGATTGGATGCCCGGCGCGGGCGGATCCTTCGCTCGATCTCATCCAGCGAGGGGAGGACTCCGTAGAGCTGACGACACCGGGCATCGAGCCCGCCCCTTCGTCACCGAACCCAGGAGGAGAACCAATGGACCGTCCCCGTACCCGACCCACCGCCCTGCTGTGCGCCGTCGGCCTGCTCGCCGCCGCGACGCTGACCGCATCGAGCCACCGCGAAGCCCCCGGCATCCTGCTCAGCCCGCAGGTCGACGCCACCGACTTCTACATGTTCCGCAGCTACGAGCCGGGGCGCGAGGGGTTCGTCACCCTGGTCGCCAACTACGTGCCGCTGCAGGATCCCTACGGCGGCCCCAACTACTTTCCGCTCGATCCCGACGCCCGCTACCGCATCAACGTCGACAACAGCGGCGACGGCCGGCCCGATCTGATCTTCGAGTTCAAGGCGCAGAAGGAGCTGCGCGACATCGCCCTCGACGTCGCCGGCGAGCGGGTGTCGATCCCGCTCAAGAACGCCGGGCCGATCACCGCCGGCAACGAGGAGGCGCTCAACGTCGTCGAGTCGTACACCCTGCGACTGATGCGACCCGGCGGGTCGGGAGGCCCGGTGCGCGACGCCGCCACCGGCGACAGCCGCTTCCGCAAGCCGATGGACAACATCGGCCGCAAGTCGTTCCCCGACTACGCCGCCTACGCCGCGCGCTTCGTCTACGACGTCGAGCTGCCCGGCTGCGCCGACGGCCGCCTGTTCGTCGGCCAGCGGCGGGACTCGTTCACCATCAGCCTCGGCGAGGTGTTCGATCTGGTGAACATCCGCAATCCGATCGGCGGCAGCAATCGGGAAGGGGACGATCTCGCCGACAAGAACGTCACCTCGTTCATCGTCGAGGTGCCGATCGACTGCCTGACCGCCGGGCGCACCGACGTCGTCGGCGCCTGGACCACCGCCGACGTGCGGCGCACCCGCACCGCCCTGCAGGCCCCCAGCTATGCCCGACCACAGGGCACCGGCGGCGGCTTCGTACAGGTGTCGCGCCTCGGCATGCCGCTGGTCAACGAGGTGGTGATCGGCCTCAAGGACAAGAACCGCTTCAACGCCAGCCGCCCGCATCAGGACGGCCGCTTCGCCACCTACGTCACCAACCCGACCCTGCCGGAGCTGATCGAGATCCTCTTCGGCGAGGCGGGCGTCGTCGCGCCCGACAACTTCCCCCGTCGCGATCTGCTCGCCACCTTCGTCACCGGCATCGCCGGCCTCAACGAGTTCGGCTTCGGTGAGATGCAGCGGCTCAACGTCACCATCGCGCCGACGCCCAAGGCGCAGCAGCAGCGACTCGGCGTCATCGCCGGCGACAACGCCGGCTACCCGAACGGCCGTCGCCCGGGAGACGACATCGTCGACATCTCCCTGCGGGTGGCGATGGGGCTCCTCTGCCACGCCTTCCCGGGCGTCTTCTGCGAGCCGGCGGACGCGCCCTCGGGGACGCTCCCCTTCACCGACGGCGCGCGGCAGTCGGCGCAGCAGTTCGGCAACGCCTTCCCCTACCTGCGGACGCCGATCAGCGGCTCGGACGACTGATCGGTCGCCGCGGAGGAGATCCCGATGCGCACCGTGAGCGTCATCGCCCTGCTGCTGGCACCGCCGTTGGCGGCCCACGACGTGTGGATCGAGCCGAGCACCTTCCACGGCGCCGCCGAGCCGGTCACCCTGTCGCTGCGGATCGGCGAGCCGTTCGCCGGCGGGCCGACGTCGAGCGTCGCCGCCCGGGCGCCGTTCGAGGCGCGCTCGGCCGATCGATCGCTGCGGGTGGTGCCGCTGCCGGGCGACGGCTCGACCGCGCTGCTCGAGCCGCCGGCGGGCGGCCCGGTGGCGATCGGCTACCGGAGCACGCCGCGGGAGGTCGAGATGACGGCGGCTCGGTTCACCCGCTACCTGCGAGCGGAGGGGCTCGAACCGCCGGTCGACCTCCGACGTCGCGGCGCGCCGGCGGTGCGCGAGCGCTACAGCCGCTCGCTGAAGACGGTGCTCGCCTGCGGCGGCGGCGGCGACGGACCGCCGTTGCTCGGTCTGCCGCTCGAGCTCACCGCGCGCCCGACCTCTGCAGGCCGGGTGAAAGGGGAGTGGGAGATCCGGTTGTGGTTCCGCGGCGAGCCGCTCTCTGGCGTCCGGGTGTCGGCGATGCCGCTGGCGGATCGCAGCGCGGCGCGCCACGGTACGACCGACGCCGACGGCCGGTGGCTGCTGGCGATCGACCACGCCGGCGGCTGGCTGGTCAAGGCGCTGCATCTTCGCGAGGCGACGACGCCGACGGCCGACTGGAGGAGCTGGTGGGCGTCGTTGACCTTCGGCGTCGCCGGCGACGGACGCCGCGACCACTGCTAGGATCTCGGTCCACGCCGACTCCGTTTCACCCTTCGGCGCCGCCGATGCCGGTTTCCTCCGCACTGGACCACGAGCTGATGCGCCGCGTGGCGGCCGGGGACTCCGG
>JBPEXA010000695.1:0-2234 GCA_052032135.1 Thermoanaerobaculia bacterium
ATGTAGGTGGCCCGCTGGTAGATCGACGGATCGGGACAGCGGGCGATGTTCATCGAGCCTCGCAGCTGGTCGAGCGAGACATAGTCGTGCTCCTCGAGCCATCGTTGCAGGCCGTCGCGCAGCGTCGCGATGCGCTCGACGCCGTGGAGGAGCAGCACGGAGACGAGCTGCACGACGTCGGCGCCGCACATGAGCGCCTTGACGACGTCGTCGACGGTGTGGGCACCGCCGGTGGCGGCCAGCGAGGTGTCGAGCTGGGCGGAGAGGATGGCGAGCCAGCGCAGTCGCAGCGGCAGCTCCGTCGAGGTCGACAACGACAGCCGCCGATCGACGGTGAGCTCCTCGATGTCGAGATCGGCCTCGTAGAAGCGGTTGAACAGCACGAGGCCGTCGGCCCCCTCGTCGACCAGCGTCGCGCCGAGGTGGGCGAGCGCCGTGTAGAAAGGGGCGAGCTTGACGGCGATCGGGATCGCGACCTGGGCGCGCAGCCGGCGCACCATGGTGGCGAGCCGCGCTTCGACCTCGGCCGCGCCGTCCTCGGGTGACGTCTCCACGTCGAAGACGTTGAGCTCGATGGCGGCGGCCCCCGCCTGCTCGACGAGCTGCGCGATCTGCAGCCACTGACCGCTCCGCGTGCCGTTGAGGGAGGCGATCACCGGCAGGTCGACCGCGTCCCGGATCCGCAGCAGCTGATCGAGATAGGCCTCCGGCCCGAGAGCGAAGTCGTGATGGACGGCGAGGAACGACGCCGCCTCGGCCGTCGCCTCGGAGGTGCGATCGAGGTGGCCGACCGTCGCCAGCTGCTCCGCCTCGAGCTGCTCTTCGAACAGCGACCGCAGGACGAGCGCGGCGGCGCCGGCGTCCTCCAGGCGCCGCACCTGGTCGAGGTCGTCGGCGAGCGGGCCGGCGCCGGCGATCAGCGGATGAGGGAGCTCGAGCCCCAGGTAGCGGGTCGCGAGGTCGATCATGCCGGCTCCTCGTCGGTCGACTCGGCGTTTCGGCCGGCGACGATCCCGGCGAGCTGACGGTAGATCGACCAGCGCTCGTCGGTCAGTCGCTGCCGCTCGGCCGACAGCCTGCGGTAGCGGTCGGCGTCGATCTTCTCCACCATGCGATACCGCGCCTCGCGCTCGAGGACGCGGGCGACCGGCAGCCGCGGCTTGCCGCTGTCGAGGTGGAGCGCCGGCTCACCGGCGGCGGCGCGGGCGGGGTCGAAGCGGTAGAGCGGCCAGATGCCGCTCGCCACCAGTCGCTTCTGCTGCTCGACGTTCTCGGCGAGATCGTAGCCGTGGGCGATGCACGGACTGTAGGCGATGACCAGCGAAGGACCGGGGTGCGCCTCGGCGGCGAGCAGCGTCTCCACCGACTGGTTCATCTTGGCGCCGAAGGCGATCTGGGCGACGAACACGTGGCCGTAGCTCATCGCCTCCATGCCGAGGTCCTTCTTGCCGATCGGCTTGCCGGCGAAGGCGAACTTGGCCGCCGCGCCGAGCGGCGTCGCCTTCGACATCTGGCCGCCGGTGTTGGAGTAGACCTCGGTGTCGAGAACCAGCACGTTGACGTTGCGGCGGGTCGACAGCACGTGGTCGAGCCCCCCGTAGCCGATGTCGTACGCCCACCCGTCGCCGCCCACCAGCCAGATGCTCTTCGGCACCAGGTAGTCGGCGAGCGGGTCGAGTCGGCGCGCATCGGGATGATCGATGCCGGCCAGCTCGCGGCGCAGCAGCTCGACCTGCCGGCGGCGGGTGGCGATCGCTGCGTCACCGCCGTCGATCGGCGTCAGCAGCTTCTCGGCCAGCTCGTGGTCGATCGCTCCGGCGAGCCGGGAGACGAGGTGGCGAGCCTGGTCCTCCAGGCTGTCGACCGCCAGGCGCATGCCGAAGCCGAACTCGGCGTTGTCTTCGAAGAGCGAGTTCGACCACGCCGGTCCACGCCCCTCGGCGTTGACGGTGTACGGCGTCGTCGGCAGGTTGCCGCCGTAGATCGACGAGCAGCCGGTGGCGTTGGCGATCAACAGCCGGTCGCCGAACAGCTGGGTCAGCAGTTTGAGGTACGGCGTCTCGCCGCAGCCGGCGCACGCCCCCGAGTACTCGAAGAGCGGCTGCAGGAACTGCGACCCTTTGGCGTCGAGGCGGGAGATGCGCTCGCGGTCGATCTCGGGAAGGTCGAGCAGGAACTGGTACCGCTCGCGTTCGCGCTCCCGCACGGACGCCAGCGGCTCCATGTTGATCGCC
>JBPEXA010000696.1:0-2918 GCA_052032135.1 Thermoanaerobaculia bacterium
CGAGCCCGGAGAAGAGGTCGAGCAGCATCAGGCGGTCGAGCCAGTGGCGCGCGGTGCTCATGTCAGGATCTTCCAGAGGCCGACGCTCATGACGGTGAAGAGCACCAGCGGGATGAGCCACTTCCAGCCGAGGTCCATCAGCTGGTCGAAGCGGTAGCGGGGGAAGGTGCCGCGGAACCAGATGTAGACGAACAGGAAGGCGAACAGCTTCACCGAGAACCAGACGAGCCCCATCAGGCCGGCGGGGACGAAGGCGGGCGACAGGAAGTCGAGCGCCTCGACGTTGGGGAACGGTCGCTGCCAGCCGCCGAGGAAGAGCGTCACCGCAAGCGCCGAGATGACGATCATGTTGGCGTACTCGCCGAGGAAGAAGAGCGCGAAGCGCATGCCGGTGTACTCGGTGTGGAAACCGGCGACCAGCTCGCTCTCCGCCTCCGGCAGGTCGAACGGGTTGCGGTTCGATTCCGCGACGCCGGCGACGAAGTAGATGAAGAAGGCGATCAGGCCGAAGGGGAAGAAGTGGAAGACGAACCAGCGCCCCTGCTCGAACTGGGCGTCGACCACCCCCTGCAGCGACATCGTCCCCGCCATCAGCAGCGGCACCACCAGCGAGAAGCCCTGGGGGACCTCGTAGGAGATCATCTGCGCCGCCGAGCGCAGCCCGCCGAGCAGCGAGAACTTCGAGTTCGACGCCCAGCCGCCGAGGATGATGCCGTAGACGCCGACGGTCGCCATGGCGACGACGAAGAGCAGCCCGACGTTGACGTCGGTGATGAAGAAGTCGAGATTGCCGCCGGTCGCCGCCGCCGGCGGCCCGAACGGGATGACCGAGAAGATGATGAAGGCGGGGGCGACGACCAGGCAGGGGGCGAGGATGAACGCCCACCGCACCGCCTTGTTGGGGACGATGTCCTCCTTGACCAGCAGCTTGGCGATGTCGGCGATCGGTTGCAGCAGTCCCCACGGGCCGACGCGGTTGGGGCCGAGCCGCACCTGCATGAAGCCGAGGATCTTGCGCTCGGCGAGCACCAGATAGCTGATCAGCGGCAGGACGCCGAGGAAGAGCAGCGCGAGGATCTTGAACAGCGGCGACACCGCGTAGGTGAACAGCGTCGGCCCGACCGCCTCGCGGAGCGCGTCAACCATCGCCGCCTCCGCAGCTCACCGATCGACCTCCCCGAGGACGATGTCGGTGGTCCCGATGATGGCGACGAGGTCGGCGAGCAGATGGTCCTTGGCGAGCTCGGGGACGATCTGGAGGTTGTAGAACGACGGCGCGCGCACGTGGCAGCGCAGCGGGTTGGGGGTGCCGTCGCCGACGAGATAGAAGCCGATCTCCCCCTTCGGCCCCTCGATCGCGTAGTAGGCCTCGCTCTCCTTGCCCGCCTTGAGCACACGAGGCTTCTTCGCCATCACCTCCCCGTCCGGAAGCTGGTCGAGGCACTGGCGGACGATGCGGGCCGCCTGGCGCATCTCCTCCATCCGCACCCGGTAGCGATCGTAGGTGTCGCCGTTGTGGAACACCGGGACGTCGAAGTCGACCTCCCCGTACGCCTCGTACGGCGTCGCCTTGCGCAGATCGAAGCCGACGCCCGAGCCGCGCAACATCGGCCCGGTGATGCCGTACTGCAGCGCCTGCTCCTTGGACATCACCCCGACGCCGACGGTGCGCTTCTTCCAGATCCGGTTGTTGGTCAGCAGCCCCTCGTAGTCGTCGACCCGGGAGGGAAATTCGTCGACCAGCGCACCGCAGCGATCGGTCCAGCCGACCGGAAGGTCGAACGGCAGCCCACCGGGGCGCATGCAGTTGAGGGTCAGGCGGGCGCCGCAATACTCCTCGAACAGGTCGAGCACCTTCTCCCGCTCGCGAAAGCAGTAGAAGAAGGGCGTCATCGCCCCGATGTCGATCGCGTGGGTGGCGAGCCAGAGCAGATGGCTGGAGATCCGCTGCAGCTCGCAGAGGATCGTGCGGATGTAGCTCGCCCGCGGCGGCACGGTGATGCCGGTCAGCTTCTCGACGGCCCCGACGTAGGCGAGGTTGTTGGTCGCCGCCGCCACGTAGTCCATACGGTCGGTGTGCGGCACGTTCTGGAAGAACGGGTGGAGCTCGAACAGCTTCTCGGTGCCGCGGTGCAGATAGCCGATGATCGGGTAGGCGTCGATGATCCGCTCGCCGTCGATCTTGAGGTTGACGCGCAGGACACCGTGGGTGGAGGGATGCTGCGGCCCGAGGGCGAGCTCCATCTCCTGGACCTCGAAGAGGGTCTCGGCGGTCGGTACCGTGCGCTCCGGCTCCGCCATCAGCTCGCCCCCTCCTCGGTCGCCTCGTCGGGCGCCGTCTCCTCCTCCGGTGGTTTCCAGCCGGTGCCGGTGCCGATCACCGGCCCGGCGGTCTCCTCGTAGTACTCGGGGTAGATCGCCGTCCCGGTGTCGATCCCCTCGACCGGGAAGTCCTTGCGCAGCGGGTGGCCGTTGAACCCCTCCCACATGAGGATGCGGGTCATGTCCGGATGGTCGTCGAAGGCGATGCCGTACATGTCCCACGTCTCGCGCTCGGGCCAGTTGGCGCCCCGCCACAGCGGCACCAGGCTCGGCACCGACTCGCCGTCGTCGACCTCCACCTTGAGCCGTACCCGTCTCGCGGTGTCGAGGTTCAGCAGGTGGACGACGACCTCGAAGCGGGCCGCCTCCTCGCGCTCGCCGTAGTCGGCGCCGCAGATGTCGAGCAGCAGGTCGAAGCCGTGGTCGTCGTGGAGCGTCCGCGCGACGTCGCGCAGCGCCGCCCGCTCGACCATCAGCACCAGGTCGCCGGCGAACGTCCGTGCCCAGACGATCGCCTCGCCGTGCGCCTCGCGCACCCCTTCCGCGATCGCGTCGTCAGCCTCGTCCCACTCCGGTGTCGCCGGGTCCCGCTGCCA
>JBPEXA010000697.1:0-2560 GCA_052032135.1 Thermoanaerobaculia bacterium
GAGGCGGGCGTCGACCGCCCGGTACACCTCTCCCATCCCACCCTCACCGAGCTTCGAGGTGATCGTGTAGTGCGCCAGTCGGCTGCCGATCAAGGTGACGAGATCTTACTCCCGCCCGTCATCGGTGCGTAATGCGAGCCGGCGTAGCTTCGCGACGACGCTGGAGGAACCGCCATGTCCGAACGCCCTCGCACGCTCCCCCTGTTCTGCCTCACCGGCCTGCTGGCCGCTGCCGCGGCCGGCGCGCAACCGACCATCACCGCGCTCAACCAGGACACCCTCGCCCGCAGCGGCCGCCTCGCCCTCACCGGCAGCGGCTTCGGTGTCGACGGCAATGCCGGCGGCCGGGTGCTGGTCGACGGCCTCGAGGCGTGGGTGTCGACGTGGACCGACGAGCGGGTCGTCGCCTACGTCCCCGAAACGGCGGCGCTGGGAGCGACCGAGGTGGTGGTCGAGCTCGACGGCCAGACCAGCAACGCGATGCCGCTGACCGTCACCACCCGCGCCTCCGACGGCCGCGTGAAGTGGCTGTTCGAGATCGACAGCGAGTACATCTACTACCGTCCGGGGCTCGCCCCCGACGGCACGCTCTACCTTCACGGCTACTCGTGGGAGTCGGGGGGCGAGGGGCGGGTCTACGCGATCGCCCCCGACGGCGCCCTCAAGTGGATCACCGAGGTCAACTGGGCGGCCTACGTGCCGCCGATCGCCGGCCCCGACGGCGCCGTCTACGTCGGCAGCGGCGACACCCTCACCCGCATCGGCCCCGACGGCGTCATCGACTGGACGTTCGACAGCCACACCATCCAGGGGAGCGCGGCGATCGGCCCCGACGGCACCGTCTACGCCGGCTTCGAGCAGATCGTCGAGGTGGTCGCCCTCGACCCGCTGACCGGCGAGCTGCTGTGGTCGCTCACCCCGGGGCTGTCGGCCTTCGGCACCGGCGGCAACGAGATCCGCATCGGCAACTCCGCCCCCGGCGGTCCCGACGATCGCTTCTACATCTACTGGGATGGCCTGTACGGCATCTCGATGGACGGGGAGTACCTGTTCGAGAACGGGCTCTCCAACGTCTACGATCACGAGCCGGCGATCGGCTCGGACGGCACCCTCTACCTGCCGGCCGGCTTCGAGAGTGGCCTGGCGGCGGTGAGCCCGTTCGACGGTCAGGTGCAGTGGTTCGTCGACGAGCCGTGGCTGGCCGGCATCTCCGACGTCGAGATCGGGCCCGACGACACGCTCTACTTCGTCAGCGACGGCCGCTGGGTCGACGCCTTCGATCCGGTGTCGCGGAGCTCGATCTGGCGCCACAACACCGAGCTGTCCCTGCGGCGGCCGTCGCTGACTCCCGACGGCTCGCTGCTGCTCACCTCGGGCGGCGGCAACTGCGACTCCAGCGGCTGCCACATCTCCTTCATCAAGGCGTTCGAGACCGGCGGCGGCAACCTCGCCTGGCACCTCGACCTCGACCCGGTGTGGGACCCCGAGTTCCGCCGGGTCACCTACGACCACGCCCGCATCACCCCCGACAGCCGCACCGCCTACTTCACCGGCTGGCTCGCCGGCGGCGAGGACTACCTCGACGAGCGCAGCTACCTGTGGGCGATCGAGCTGCAGGACGCGGCGATCTTCGCCGACGGCTTCGAGTCGGGCGACACCGCGGCGTGGAGCTCGGTGGTCGAGTAGCGCCTCACAGCGCTCCCCCTACCCGACTGCTAGCCTGCGGGCATTCAGCAGTTCCAGGGACGAAAAGGGGGGAAGCATGGGAGAACGTCCTCGAGGCCGCAGCCACCTGCGCCTGCCACTCGGCGGGAAGACTACCGCCGCACTCGCCGTCAGCCTCTATCTGTTGACCGCGGGCACCGGTTGTGACCTGCCGCTCACCGGCCTCGACCTCGGCTCGGCGAGCGTCGCCCCGTCGCTCGCCTGCCCGAGCGACACCGTGACCATCGACTGGAGGTACCCGGACGACGGCAGCTGCGAGGCGTGCACCGCCGGCATCCGAGTGTCTCCGGGGACTCCGGCACCACCTCAGAATCGAACGGCGAGCACCACCCGCACGGTGACCGCGGACACCACCTTCAACGTGCGCGGCAACGTCTGCCAGGAGTCGAACTGCCGGTCGTCGGTGCTACCGGTGTCGGTCGACGTCGTCGAGGTGCCCGGCGAGCAGACCATCAGGCTCGAGGGTGTGTGCGGGCCGCGGTGGACGCCGGTCGACCTGCGCGAACGCTGGTCGCCGTGTCTCAAGGTGTCCCAGATGTGCAATCCCGGCGACTACGATGTCGAGATCACGGTCACCGACCCCTCAGGGACGCCTCGGTCAGCGACCATCCCGAGTCGGCAGTGCACGCGAGAGCTCGACGGACGGCCCGGCCAGGTGGCCGGCGGCATCAGCATCGACGACATGGACTTCAACGTGAGAATCACCAACTTCCGCTGCGGCGAGACCTACGACGAGAGCAATCCCACGCCCGACATCGTGCTCACCGTGCAGGTCGTCTGCAGCGAGCCCGGCGAATGCTGACCGGGTCTTCTCAGCGAGCCTCGCCGATGCAGA
>JBPEXA010000698.1:0-1951 GCA_052032135.1 Thermoanaerobaculia bacterium
CCGCCGCGGCCGTCGAGGATGACGTAGTCGACGCCGACCTCGAAGGCGGCGTCGAGATCGTCCTCGATGTGCTGGGCGGAGAGCTTGAAGCCGATCGGGATGCCGCCGGTGCGCTCCCGCACCTCGGCGGCGAACTCCCGGAAGTCGGCGGGCCGGGTCCACTCGGGGAAGCGCGCGGGCGAGACCGCCGCCTCTCCCTCCTCGATGCCGCGCACCTCGGCGATGCGCGCCGTCACCTTGTGGCCGGGAAGGTGGCCGCCGGTGCCGGTCTTCGCCGCCTGACCGCCCTTGAAGTGGAAGGCGCGGGCACCGTCGAGCTGGTCCATCGAGAAGCCGAAGCGCGCCGAGGCGAGCTCGTACATGTAGCGGCTGTTGGCCGCCTGCTCCTCGGGGAGCATCCCCCCCTCACCCGAGCAGATGGCGGTGCCGGCGCGCTCCGCACCCTTGCTGAGAGCGAGCTTCGCCTCCGGCGACAGCGCTCCGAAGCTCATGTCGGAGACGAAGAGCGGAATCTCGAGGCGGAGGGGACGGTCGGCGCGAGGGCCGATCACCAGCTCGGTGCCGATCGGCTCGTCGTCGAGCCGCGGCGGACGTGCCAGCTGGGCGGTGACGAACTGCAGGTCGTTCCAGATCGGCAGCTCGGAGCGCGGCACGCCCATCGCCTGGACCGGCCCGTGATGGCCGACCGCCTCGATGCCGCCACCGGCCATTCTCCGAATGAAGCCGACCTCGTCCTCGACGACGTCGCCGTGCGACGGGTCCTGGTACGCCCCCTGGTAGGCGTCGCGGTCGTAGGGCTGCGGGTTCTCCTTCTCCCAGGCGGCGATCTCGTCCTCGTCGACCCACACGCCGCCGTCGTCGATCCAGCTCTCGAACCTGGGGAGCGCCTCCTCCGGATCGTAGGCGGAGACGCCGGTGCGGAAGCGGTAGTCCCAGTTGTGGACGCCGCAGATGATGTCCTCGCCGTCGATGTGGCCGTCGGCCATCAGCGCGCCGCGGTGCAGGCAACGGCCGTAGAGCACGGACACATCGTCGTCGTAGCGGACGATGACGAGGTCGACGTTGGCGACCAGCGCGTGGGCGGGAGCGCGGTCCTCGAGCGTCGACCAGTCGGCGACCTTCACCTTGTGCATGCGCGCCTCCTTCGAGAGGGGTTGGCCAGGTGCGGGGGAGCCTAGCGCATCGACGCGACCGATCGGCGTCGCTGCGCCGGTATGCTGTCGCGATGACGGCGGCGGAGCCGATCCTCGTCGCCCTCGGCTCGAACATCGAGCCGGAGGCGAACCTCGTAGCGGCGGCGGCGGAGCTCGCCGCGAGCGTCGAGGTGGTCGCGGTCTCCTCGGTGTGGGAGAGCGCTCCGGTGGGGGCTCCGGGCACACCTCCTTTCCTCAACGCGGTGGTCCGCGTGCGCACGGCGATGGGCCCGCGGACGCTGAAGTTCGGCCTCCTGCGCCCGCTCGAGCGGCGCCTCGGCCGCCGGCGGAGCCGCGACCGCAACGCGCCGCGCCCGATCGACCTCGACCTCGTGCTCTACGGCGACCGGCGTTGTTCGGCTCCCGATCTCACTCTGCCCGATCCCGATCTGACCACGCGTGCCCACGTGGCGGTGCCGGCGGCGGAGGTGGCACCGGAGGCCTCGGTGCCGGGCGCGGCCGACCCTCTCGCGGTCGTCGCCGCCGCGCTCGATCACGCGCTCCACCGGCGCGACGACGTGCGGCTCGACCGCTAGGGAGGCTCTGTCGAGCCGGCGGCCGGCCGGCGATCCGCCCCGCGGCCGTAGCCGGTCGTCACCGCGATCGCCACCATCGCCAGCAGCGCCCACGAGTGGAGGTTGTGGAGGCCGACGCTCCAGGCGGAGAGCGCCGGCGAACCGTCGCCGGTGAGGCTGGCGGCGAGCACCGTCGGAATGCAGTAGGGGAGCAGGAACGGCCAGGTACAGACGGTGAGGTCG
>JBPEXA010000699.1:0-6049 GCA_052032135.1 Thermoanaerobaculia bacterium
GCACCTCGACCGCCGTCCCTTCCGGCAACGTGACGATGAAGGCGCCCACCCGGCCGGGACCGCGTCGGAGATTGAGGTTGGTGTTGGTGCGATAGCCGGCGCCGGGCGACGAGGCCGTCGATCGCTCCTCTCGCCGGGCCGCGCTGTCGCCGGCCGCTGCGGCCGGCAGGCCGACGGTGCCGCCGGAGACGATCCGCGTCCCACGGCTGGTCAGCCACCCGTCGCGCTCCCCGGCCCGCACCCGCAGCCACTCTCCCGACCGTTCGAGGACCTCGAAGGAGGTCCCTTCGGGGAGGGTGGTGATGTACTCACCGCCGACGCCAGGCTGGCGGCGGAGGTTGACGTTGGTCAGCGTCAGTCCGAACTCCTCGGTCTGCTGAGAGGTGCTCTCCGTGCCGGCGGCCGACGGGACTTCGGTCGGCGGGTCGGCGGTGACGGCCGGCGGGTCGACAGGGACCGGCGGCGAGTCGTCGGCGACAGTCGGCGGGTCGTCGGCCACGGCCGGCGGGTCGTCAATGACGGCCGAGGGGACGTCGGTGACGGCCGACGCAACGTCGGTGACGGCCGACGAAACGTCGGTGACGGCCGACGGGACGTCGGTGGCGGCCGCTCGCGCCTCGGCCGCGGCCGCACCGATCGGCTCGGCGTCGCTCTCGCGATCGACGGCCGGCGCGAGCTGCGCCTCCTCGATCGCCGGCAAGCGGGCGTTCGCCGGTGTCGCCTCCATCTCCACCGGCACGGCCGGCGGCGGCGCCACCTCCTCGACCGTCTCGCCGACGGTCGATGCCGGCTCGTCGATTCCGGCGGCGGGAGGACGGCGGCTGAGCGCGAAGGCCCACGATCCGATGGTGAGGGCGAGCAGCACGCCGGCGACGATCCACGACGGCTCGAGCTCCGCCTCGGAGGCTCGGCCGCGGGCGATCGCGATCAGGCTGCCGGCGAAGGCCGTCAACAGCCCCACCGCCGCCGCGACCATCGCTCGCGGTCGCCCGAGCAGTCGACGCCAACGACTCTCCTCCGTCTGGTCTCCGTAGTCGCCGCCGTAGTACGCGACGTAGGAGGAGTAGTAGGCGTAGTTCTTGCGCCGACGGCGCACGTCGTTGAGCACGACACCGACCACCGTCTCCGGCTCCAGGCCGTCCAGCGTCTCTCGCAGGGACTTGCGATGAGTGGTGCGCGCTCGCGCGACCACCACGACATGGTCGGCGACACCGGTCAGGTAGCGTCCGCTCGCCAGACCGAACGGGGGGGTGTCGAAGACGATGAGATCGAACCGTTCCTGCATCTGCTCGACCAGCTCGTCCATCCTCCGGGTCGCGATGAGATCGCCCTCGGCCGACTTCGCGCCCGCGGTCAGCACCGACAGCGACGACCCCCACACCTTCTTCACGACGTCGTCGAGATCGAGCTTCGGATCCCGCAGCAGATCGGAGAGGCCGATCTCGCCGTGCTCGAGGCGGAAGAGCTTCCCGAACGACGGCTTCCACAGATCTCCCTCCACCAGCAGCACCTTGCGCTCCTCGCGCCGGGCGAGGACGAGCGCCAGGTTGAGGCTCGTCAACGTCTTGCCGGAGCCGGGGTCGGGCCCGGTGACCGCCAGCACGCGGCACGACTCCTTCCGCGGATCGAAGTGCTCCTCGACCTGCAGGGCGAGGTTGCGGTACTGCTCGACCTCGAACGAGTAGGCCGACAGCTGCGTCACCGCCAGCGCTCCCGGCCGGAAGGAGACGTAGCGCGAGCTCCCCGTCGACGTCCCTTCGGCGCCCTCGAGCCTGCCGTCCGGGCCGAGGACGGTCATGCCGACTTCCTGTCGGGCGCGCTCTCGGCCACCGGCTCGAGGTGTGCGGTGCGGATCCGCGGGATCGGCGTCAGCACGGAGACCCCCGGGAAGGAGCGACGGAGGTCCTCGGGACCCTCGAAGCCCCCTTCGAGGTGATCGCGGGCCAGCGCCAGCCCGAGGCCGAGAAAGCCGCCGAGGCCGAGGCCGGCGACGAGGAGGAACGGCTTGTTCGGCGAGTACGGTCCGGCCGGGGGGGTCGCCCGCTCGACGATCGACATGGTCTCGCGGTAGTCGCCACGCTCGAGATCCTCCGCCATTCCGATCTCGGTCCGGCGCTTCAGGTTCTGCTGGAAGAAGCCGCGCAGGTTGTCGTGCTCGCGATCGAGGATCAGCAGCTGCTGCTCGACCGCCGGAATCTGGGCCAGGTAGCTGCGGTAGCGCTGGATGTCCGCCTGGATCTGCCGCTGGGCGATCTTGAGGTCCTCGAGCTGGAACTCGACCTGGGCGATCTCGGCCGCCAGCAGCGGATCGACCGCCGTCGACGGCTCGGCCGCCGGCGCCTCGGGGGTGGCGGCGACCTCCACCTCGAGCGCCTCGACCTCCCGCTGCAGGCGGATGACGTCCGGGTGCTGATCGGTGAAGTTGCTGCGGAGCTCCCGGAGCTGCCGCCGCTTCTCCTCCAGCCGCGCCGCGGTGGGCGACGCCGCCGTCGGTGCCGTCTCGATCGGCCGCATCCCCTGGCGCAGCAGGGCGAGCCGCATCTCGGCGCTCGAGATCGCTTCGAGATTCGCGAGGCGCTTGGACTCGGCGGCCTCGAGGGCACGGGTGTGGGGACCCCGCTGCTCCGGCAGGCGCAGGAGATTGTCGGCCTTGAAGCGGGTGATCTTCGCCTCGTGCTCCTCGAGCGCCTGCCGCGACGCCTCGAGCTGATCCTCCATGAAGTCGACGGTGCCGCCCGACTCCCGCTCCCGCAGCACCGAATGAGCCTCGACGTACTCCTCGGCGATGCGGTTGACCGCTTCCGCCACGCTCCGCGGATCACCGCCGGTGAGCTCGATCCGAATCACCTTGTCCCTGCCGACCCTCACCTTGAGCGCCGACCGCACCTGCCCCACGGCGCGATCGAGCTGGCCGGTGGCGAGCAGCTCGGGATAGAGCTCGAACTCCTTGACCAGGCGCTCGATGCGCTCCCGGTTGGTGATGTGCTTGCGCACCGCGACCAGGCGCTCATCGACGGTCATCGAGGTGATCCTCTTGACCAGCCCTTCGGCCACCTTGGGCGGCTCGATGAGCACCTCGGCGGACGAGCGATAGCTCGGAGGGATCATCCGTCCGGCGACCACGCCGCCGATCGCTCCCAGGAGCAGAGGGATCGCCACCCAGGCCTTGCGCCTCCACAGGATCAGGAGCAGCTGTTGTGCGTTCGGTACCTCCATCCTCACTCCCCGGGGAGGAACGGACCGAATCGCCAGCTGATGTGGCTGCCGGTCCCCCCCTGCAACCTCCGTCGCTGCTGTCGCCAGAGCGGCTCCTTAGAACCTATCACACTTTCTGTCAAGGGAGTAGTCCACATTCCGGCAAAGGACGACACCGCCCCCCGGACCACACTCCCCCGCCCCTCCATCGCGCCGCTCTCGCCTCAGGGGACGACGACCGTGTCGCCCGGCTCCAGTAGAAGGTTGTCCTCGAGCCGCCGGCCGGACGACACCGCCTTGATGCTGGCGACGAGCCGCTCGGTGCCGCGGAGGATCACCACCTCGTCCTTCTTGGCGTACTCGGTCAGGCCACCGGCGAGGGCGAGCAGCTGCATCAGCCGGGTCGGCTGGAAGATGTCGTAGACACCGGGCTGCCCGACCTCTCCGAGGACGTAGACCTTCCGCGAGTGGATCTCGGTGACGACCACCGACACCCCCGGCGCCGTGACGTATTCGGAGAACCGTTGCGTCAACTCGGTCTGCAGCTCGGCCGGCGTCTTGCCCGCGGCGTCGACCTCACCGACCAGCGGTACCGAGATCCTCCCGTCGGGCCGGACGGGGACGACGATCCCCAGCTCCTCGTTCTTCCACACCGAGATGGTGACGATGTCCGAAACTCCCAGAACGTAGCCCTGGGTATCGGCGGGTCCGGTCTGGGCGGACGCTCCGCCGCCGGCCAGCGTCGCGGCCAGCAGCGCCGCAGCCACCGTCGTCGATCGTGCCGTCCACCTCATCTCGCCACCTCCTGGCTGGGTCGGGTCGGAGTCGGAACGGTAAGCGGGGGCGCGGGTCGAGTCAAGTCCGGGGAGCGATCGATGCGCCGTCGACCACGCCGCCGGCCGCCAGCTCGACGAGATCCCGACGGCGGCCGAGGTCGCGAGCCGACATCGCGAAGCAGGGAGCCGACCTCGCGATCCCGATCGCCGCATCGAGGCCCTCGCCCTCGTGGGCGAGCGGATTGAGAGCGTGGCGATAGAGCAGCGCCCCGCCGCGGGCGGCGCTCACCGACTCGAGATCCCCGGCACCGCCCCTCCCCGCGACGAGGACGACGACCGCCGCCAGCGGCAGCGGCTGGTCGGCGACGCCTGCGGGAGCGAACGACGGCTCGACGTGGATCACCCCCGCGCTGCGCACCACCCCCTCCGGCAGACCGAAGCCGGCCGGCGGATCGCGCTTCAGCACGAGCGCCCGCGGATAGGGGTGGACGACGTGGCGCTCGGGGTCGATCGGAGCGAGCTCGTCGCTGCCGTAGCTCCATCCGGAGCGGAGCAGCGCCCAGCAGAGGGTCGATTTGCCGCTGCCGGACGCCCCGGCGATCACCACCGCTCGATTCGCGCGGGCGACGACGGCGGCGTGGACGAACCAGAGATCCGGTCGCAGACGCTGCAGCTCGACCGTCAGCCACGCCTCGAGCGCGATGACGAGCTCCCCAGCGGTCGCCCCGCGAAGGACCCAACGGCGATCGTCGAGCCGCTCCTCCGCCGGGCCGTCGCCGCCTCGAGCGAGGACGACCGCCACGTCGGCGGCCGCCTCCTCGATCACCGGACGACCGTAGGCGACGTCCAGCAGTCGACCGGTCTCCGCCGAGTCGAACTCGACGTCGACCCGGCACTCGAGGAGACGGTACTGGACCCGGGATCGAGTCAACCCGTCGAAAGACCGGGCCCGACGGAGGGACGCCGAGGCGCGGAGGGGCCGCGAAAGCGGCCCGCGCTCAACCTAGTCCCACTCCTCGTCCCAGTCGCTCTTCTTCTTCTTTTTCTTGTCCCAGCTCCCGCTCTTCGCGTACGACGGCGAGGCGGCGAGGGTGAGCACAGCTGGAGCGACGTACAGCGCGCCCTTGAGGACGTTGCGTCGGGTCGGTGGCTTCGGCTCTTTCATCGATGTCTCGCAATAGGAGGATGATGACTGTGAACTGTATCACACCCGCGCCGGAGTGCGAATCCCACCCCCTACTGCAGCAGGTCGAGGTCGTCGAACTGCGCCAGGATGCGCTCGACGTCGTCGGCGGCGATCTCCCCTCTCACGTCGAAGCGGTCGACGAGCCCGGCGACGATGTCGGCCGATCGATGGCTGCCGTCGCACCGTCGCCAGACGAAGGTAGCGGTCTGGTTCAGCTGGTGGATCCTGCCGGAAGCGCGGTCGAGGATCACCAGCTCGCCTTCGACCTCCCGGCTGCTGAGGTCGTCTCGTCGTCTCGGTCGTTCCCTCACACCGATCTCCCCCGAGGGCGTCGTGCTCACTCGTCTGTCCCTGAAGCGGATGCCGAGTGTACACCGTCGAGCTGCACGAGGCCGGCGAGCGCCCGCTCGTGGCCGGCGCGCTCGGCGAGCGCCCGGCGATAGTGCATCCTCGCCGCCGCCGGGCGTCCCCCGACACGCTCGACCTCGCCTCGAGCCCAGTGTGCGTCGGCGCCGTCGGCACCAGCCTCCACCGCGAGCTCGAGCCATCGCCGTGCCTCCGGCGGCGCGCCCGCGGCGGCGGCCGCCCGCGCGGCGCCGAGCGCCGCCGCGGCATCGCGACCCTCGGCCCAGGCGGCCTCGAAGCTCGCCAGAGCCCCTCTGGCATCCCCGATCGCCAGCAGCGCGCGACCAAGTCGTTCACGAACGCCCTCGAGCCCAGGGTCGAGCTCGAGGGCGGCTCGAAACGCCCGCACGGCCGCCTCTCCTTCGCCCCGATGCAGCAGCCGGAGGCCGAGCCTCGACCACGCCCGCGCCGTCGACAGCTCACGGCCGAGCGCGACGGCGGCGCGGGCGTAGTCACCGTCGCCGAGATCGGGAGCGATGGCGTCGAC
>JBPEXA010000007.1:0-3871 GCA_052032135.1 Thermoanaerobaculia bacterium
GGCGTCAACGATCCGCCCTCGAGATCGGGCCGACGCTCGGGGGGCAGTTCGAGGAGCGCCCGATCGACCTCCTCGACACTCAACGCTCCCCCGCGCCATTGCGCGACCACGCCGGGAGGCGCATCGCTCGGACCGGCGCAGCCGGCCGCCGCCAGGAAGAGGGCGGTGACGGCCCATCGTCGACAGCGCTTCATCGGACCCTCGCCTCGATCCAGCGGCGCGCTGCGGCGGTCTCCGGGCTTCCCGGAGAGATGTGCTCCAGCTGTTCGAGCTCGGCGAGCGCCGAACCGGTCATCCCCTGGGTGGCGAAGGCTCGGATCAGGGCGACGCGGGCGGGGAGGTAGCTCGGCTCGAGCTCGACGGCACGCTGCAGACTCCGCAGCCCCTCGGCGGGGCGGCCCGACTCGAGGGCGAGTCGGCCTTGCGCGACGTGGGCGGGAGCGTGGAACGGGTACTGCCGGATCGCCTGTTCGAGGTGGGTCGCCGCCGCCTCCCGTTCCCCACGGCGCAGCAGCTCGACGGCGAGGTCGATGCGCGCTGCGACCCAATCGGGATCGAGCTCGATCGCCGCTTCGAGCCCCTGCAGGTAGTCGTCGTCGCGACCCGCCTCGGCCGCCGCGCGGGCACGGACGTGCTCCGCCGGCGCGGTGGGATGGAGGGCGAGGCTCTCCGCCGCCAGCCGGTCGGCGATCTCGGGTCGGCCCGAGCGGAGCGCGATCTGCGCCCCGTTGAGGGCGTGCGCCGCCAGCAGTCGGGGGTTGGCGTGCGTGTCGCGGAGCTCGCGGACGATCTCCAGCCCGAGATCGATGTTACCGAGCGCGAACTCCGCCGACGCCAACAGCTCCCGGTAGTACGGGCTGTGCGGCGAACCGGCGAGGAGCTCCTCGATCTGGAGGCGGGCCTCG
This sequence comes from Thermoanaerobaculia bacterium, assembly GCA_052032135.1. GTDB lineage: Bacteria > Acidobacteriota > Thermoanaerobaculia > Multivoradales > JAHEKO01 > CALZKB01. The sequence continues at coordinate 906 of JBPEXA010000007.1, forward strand.
AGCGGCCGGCCCTGATAGAGCAGGTCCTTCGCCTTGCTGAGGCGGCTGATGTCGACGACGCGATCCTGGGGCGGCGCGCCCGATGGGTCGAGCCGATCCTCGATCGGCTCCTCGACGGCGCCGCCGCTCGAAAGGTATCCGAGGGCGGCCAGCCGCTCCTTGGTCTCGGCGTCCATCTGCGCCGGCCCCGGAAGGCCTTCGACCGCCTCGCGCTGCAGGAAATCGGCGAGACGCCGCTGCAGCCGCTCGGCCTCCTCGGGACGGTGGTCGACGAGGTCGTCGAGCTCGTTGGAGTCGGTCGCGAGGTCGAACAGCTCGGGCCGCGGCCCGAAGATGTACTTGTCGTCCCCCGAGATCCACGCCCGCAAGGCTCCCCATCGGTGGGCGAGTCGCGGCGCGAGGGTCTCGGCGTACAACGGCGCCTCGGGCAGCTCGCGACCTTCGAGCAGCAGCGGCGCGAGGCTGCGCCCCTGGACGCCCGGAGGCCGATCGATGCCGAGGAGATCGAGCACCGTCGGCAGCAGGTCGACGGTCCCGACCCGCTGGTCGACGACCGTGCCGCCCGCCACTCCCGGCACGCGCACGATCAGCGGCACGTGGAGCGTGCTGTTGTAGAGGAGCATCGAATGTGTCGCCTCGAGATGCTCGCCGAGGCCCTCGCCGTGGTCGGCGGTGACGATCACCACCGTGCTGTCGAGCGCCCCCAGCGCCTCGATCTCGTCGAGCAGGGTGCCGAAGGAGGCGTCGGCGTAGGCGATCTCCGCTCGGTACGGGTCACCGATCAGCAGCTGATCGTAGGGGGGCTTCGGCCGGTACGGCTGGTGAGGGTCGAAGTAGTGCGCCCAGACGAAGAAGGGACGATCGGCGTGCTCCCGGAGCCAGGGGAGCAGGGCGGCGTTGACCTGCGAGGCGGGTCGATCGTCGAAGAAGAGGTCGGGCTCGTCGCGCTGGGCGCGGCCGAAGAGATCCTCCCGGCTCCAGCCGAGATCGTCGTCCCAGTGGTCGAATCCCTGCGAGAAGCCGAACTTCTCGACCAGCGGATAGGCGGCGATCGCGCCCGCCGTGGCGTAGCCGTGGTCCCGCAGCACCTCCGCCATCGTCGTTTGTCGCTCCTCGAGCACGAAGAGACCGTTGTCGCGCACCCCGTGGGCGATCGGATACTTGCCGGTCAGCATCGTCGAGTGCGAGGGCGCGGTGATCGGGATCGCGGTGTAGGCGTGCGCGAATCGGACGCCGTCGGCCGCCAGAGCGTCGAGCCGCGGCGTGTGGTTGCCGTCACCGTAGTCGCCGATCCGATCGGCGCGCGTGGTGTCCAGCGTCACCAAGAGAACGTTCCAGCGCGGCCTGTCGGCGCAAGCGCTCCATAGCAGACACCCGAGAATCAGCGCTCGAGCCGGTCGATGGCGGATGGCGCGGGTCATCGGTTCGGCGGCTCGCGGAGAACGGCCATTGTCCACCAGGGTCGGGGAGGGGTCAACCGACCGTTTGCCTTCGGCGGAACGGAGGCCGTAACGTGGCCGACGTGCCGATCGATGGCGATCGCTCCTGGCGCTGCCTGGTGGGCTGCGGACTGCTCGCGCTCGGTCTCGGAGCCGCCGGCTGTGGTCCGTCCGGCTCCGCGGGCGGCGAGGGCGACGAGCCGACGCCGATGGCGGCGTTGTTGGACGAGCGGATCCGCGCCGCCGATCCCGTGCGCTCGATGCTCTCCGAGCGGATCGACGAGCGAATCGAATTGCTGCGGCGCGCGGAGGCGGAGGCGCTCGACGCCAACCAGCGATTCCTGACCCGCGCGAGGCTGGTGAACGAGCACCTCGCGATCGGCGACGCGGCGGGCGCTCAACAGCTGCTCGACCGCACGCTCGACGACTTCGGCGGACGGATGAGCGGCGACAGCGAGGCGTCGTTGCGGATGCTGCGCGCCGTCGCCTACCTCCGTCAGGCCGAGCAGGAGAACTGCACCCACGAGAGCAACCCTCGCGCCTGCCTGCTGCCGATCCGCGGGACCGGCATCCACCGCACGACCGGCGCGACCCTCGAGGCGGCGGAGGAGCTGGAGGCGGTCCTCGAGCGACTGCCGGACGATCTCGCCGCCCGGTGGCTGCTCAATGTCGCCCGGATGAGCGCCGGCCAGCATCCCGAAGGCGTGCCGGAGCGCTGGCGGATCGACCTCGACACCTTCGACGAGGCGCGGGCGCCGCAGGAGTTCGCCAACCGCGCGGACCGGCTCGGCGTCGACACGCTCGGCCTGTCGGGAGGGGTGGTGATGGAGGATCTCGACGGCGATCACCGTCTCGACATCGTCGCCACGTCGTGGGGGCTGCGCGATCCGATCGCCGTCTATCTCAACCGCGGCGACCACTTCGAAGCGACCGGCGGCGGACCGGGGCTGCGAGGCATCACCGGCGGGCTCAACATCGTGCACGCCGACTACGACAACGACGGCGACGCCGATCTGCTGGTGCTGCGCGGCGCCTGGCTGGCCGATCAGGGTCGCTATCCCAACTCGCTGCTGCGCAATCGCGGCGACGGCACCTTCGACGACGTCACCCACGCCGCCGGCCTGGTCAGTCTGCACCCGACCCAGACGGCAGCATGGGCCGACTACGATCTCGACGGCGACCTCGATCTCTTCGTCGGCAACGAGTCGACCCGCGGATCACCGCATCCGTGCGAGCTGTATCGCAACGAGGGCGACGGCACCTTCAGCGAGGTCGCCGGCGAGGTCGGACTGGCGGTGGTCGGCTTCGTCAAGGCGGCGGTGTGGGGCGACGTCGACAACGACGGCCTCCCCGACCTCTATCTGTCGCGGTTCGGCGAGCCGAACCTCCTGTTCCGCAACGAAGGCCCCTCGGAGCGCGGCTGGCGGTTCACCGACGTGACGCGGAGAGCGGGCGTCGCCGAGCCTCATCGCGGCTTCCCGGCGTGGTTCTGGGACTACGACCACGACGGCTGGCTCGACCTCCTCG
>JBPEXA010000070.1:0-2139 GCA_052032135.1 Thermoanaerobaculia bacterium
GCTGCTGCCGGCGTTCGACGTCTACGCCAACAGCTCGCTGACCGAGGGGATCTCGGTGACGATCCTGGAGGCGATGGCGGCCGGCCTGCCGGTGGTGGCGACCCGCGTCGGCGGCAATGCCGAGGTCGTGCTCGACGGGAGCACCGGTCGCCTGGTGCCGGCGCGCGAGCCCGCGCGGCTCGCCGACGCGCTCGCGGCGTTGCTGCGCGAACCCGCGACCCGCAGCACCTACGGGGCGGCGGGGCGGCGACGGGTCGAGAGCGACTTCTCGGTCGACACGATGGTCGCCCGCTACCTCGAGCTCTACGGAGCCGCCTGATGCGGTCGACCCATCTCGATCTCGTCCGCCACTCCGCGGTCTACGGAGCCGGCCTCATCGCCTCACGGATGATGTCGGTCCTCCTGCTGCCGATCTACACCCGCTACCTGTCGCCCGCCGACTACGGCGTGATCGCGATTCTCGACATCACCGCCGGCCTGCTGGCGGTGCTGGTCGGCGCCGGCATCGCGCAGGCGGTGCAGCGCTTCCACTTCGACTCCGAGGATCCCGACGACCGCGCCCGGGTCTGGTGGACCGGGCTCGCCTTCGTGGCGACGACGGCGACGGTGCTCGCCCTGCCCGCCTGGTGGATGCGCGAGTCGCTGGCGCGGCTGACGCTCGGCGCCGAGGTCGCCGACGGCGCCTTCTTCTACGCCCTCGTGCTGCCGACGATGTGGTTCAGCACCGTGACCGGGATCCTCCAGAACTACGTGCGCGTGCGGAAGTGGTCGAACCTGTTCGTCGTCGTCACCGTCGGCAACATGCTGATCAACGTCGGCCTCAACCTCTGGTTCCTCATCGGCCTCGACATGGGGGTGGCCGGCATCCTGCTCGGCAACCTGATCGGAGCGGCGCTGCTGTTCGCCATCCTGCTGTCGGTCTTCGCCCGTGCCCTCGGACGCCTGCGGATGCGCCGGGCCCTGGTCGCTCCGCTGGTCGCCTTCGGCGCCCCGATTCTGGTGACGACCCTGCTGCACTGGGTGATGCACGAGGCCGACCGCTACTTCCTGCGCCACTTCCTCGACGTCGGTCAGGTCGGCCTCTACTCGATCGCCTACCAGATCGGCTACGGCGTCAACACGCTGCTGCTGGTGCCGTTCCTGTCGATCTGGACCGTGGTGATCTACGAGATCGCCGAGCAGCCGGACGCCCGCGAGGTCTACGCCCGGGTCTTCCGCTACTACGTCTGCGGCACGGCGCTGGTCATGCTGGGCGTGTCGATCGTCGCCGGCCTGCTGGTGCGACTGCTGACCACCCCGCGCTTCTACACCGCCGCCGAGATCGTGCCGATCGTCTGCCTCGCCTACGTCTTCTTCAGCCTCGACGCCCACTTCCGCGTGCCCGCCCTGCTCGCCAAGAGGACCGCCACCATGCTGCTGCCGGCGGCGGTCGCCGCGGTGATCAATCTGGCGGCGAACCTGGTGTTGATCCCCCGGTTGGGGGCGGCGGGCGCGGCGTGGGCGGCGGTCGTCACCTTCGCCTGCTTCGCCGCGGTCGGGCTGTGGCGCTACCGCCGGATCGACCGCTACCCCTACCCGCTCGCCACCACCACCGCGGTGGTCGCGGGGATGATCGCCACCTATCTGGTGATCGGCCGGCTGCGCGCCTCCGGCATCGCCGAGCCGCTCGTGCTGGCGATCGCCGCCGTCGCCTGGCTCGCATGGGCGGCGGCGCTCTTCGGCCCGCTCGTGGTGGAGCTGCGGCGCTCGGCGACGGAGGAGCCCGGAGCCGCGGCTGCCGTCGACGCCCGCCCGCGGTCGCCGGACAGGCGCTAGACTCGCCGCCGGATCCCCTGCTGGAAACCGACCGACGTGTGCGGCATCTGCGGCATCGCCCTCGACGACCTCTCCGCTCGGGTGAGCGGCGAGGAGCTGAGGACGATGGCGGCGACGCTGCGGCATCGCGGCCCGGACGACGACGGCGTCTTCCTCGGCGGCTCGGCGGGACTCGGGTTCCGGCGCCTGTCGATCATCGACCTCGAGGGCGGCCATCAGCCGATGACCAACGAGGCCGGCGACGTGGCGCTGATCATGAACGGCGAGATCTACAACTTCCGCGAGCTGCGAGAAAAGCTCGTCGAGCGAGGTCACCGTTTCGCC
>JBPEXA010000700.1:0-3106 GCA_052032135.1 Thermoanaerobaculia bacterium
CTCGTCCCGCAGGCCATCGCGCTCGGTGACCACCGCCGTCAGCCGCTGCTCCATCCGCTCGCGCTCGCCGGCCGCATCCGCAGCCTGCGACGCCAGCGCCTCGCCGTCGTCGGCGACCGCCGCCAGCCGTTGCCGCAGCTGATCGGCTTCCGCAGTCGCCGACGTCAGCTGCGCCTGCAGCTGGTCACGCTCGGCGACGGCGGCGCTCAGACCCTGCTCGAGAGCCCGGCGCTCGTCGGCCGCTTCGGCCAGGCTCGCCTCCAGACCGTCGCCTCGCGTCGCCGCCTCTTCTCGGCGCGCCTCGGCGGCGTCGCGCTCGGCGACGACCGCGGCGAGCCGACCATCGACCGCGTCGCGCTCTTCGGTGGTGGCCGCCAACGCCTCGCGCAGCCGATCGACCTCGGCTCGGGCACGATCGAGCTCCTCCGTAGCCTGCTGCAGCTCGTCGTCGACCCGTCGCGCCTCGGCCTCCCGCCGGCGAGCCGATCGCCCGCCGCCGCTCTCGAGCCGCGCGGCGAGCTCGGCATTCTCGTAGTCGAGCCGTTGCAACTCGACGCGCGCGCCGTCGCTCCATTCCTGCAGCTCGGTCAGCGCCTGGGCGAGGCGGGCCGCCTCGGCTTCGAGGCCCGCCGCCTCCTCGGCGAGCCGCGCTCGCTCGCCCGACTCCCGCGCCAGCTCCGAGCGCAGGTCGTCGAGCTCCGACGCCACCGCCTCGGAGCTCTCGACATCGCTCGATTCCAGGGTGGCGATGCGGGCGTCGCGAGCGGCGAGCTCTCGATCGAGCTCGTCGATGCGGCGTCGGGCGTCGTCGAGCGCCGCCGCCACCCCGTTCCGGTCGGCATCCGTCGTGGCGGGCGGCTCAGCGCCACCGCCTCGCAACCGTCGCTCGAGCTCGTCGCGCTCGGCGGTCAGCGCCTCGACTCGAGCCTGCAACGCCGACCGTTCGGCGCTGGCGACCGCCGAGATCTGTGTCGCCCCCTCCTCGAGCGCTGCGATCTGCCGTTCGCGGTCGGCGACCGTCTCGCGCAGCGCCTCGAGCTCGCGCTCGAGGTCCGCCGCCGGCGGGCCGGCGGTCGGCACCTCGTCCTCGCCGCTCCTCGCCGACAGCGCCTGCTCGAGGGCGGCGATGGACGCCGCCTGCTCGGCGTTCGCCGCCCGCAGGCGGGCGATCTCCTCCGCGCCCTCGTCCCCCTGCCGACGACGGGCGGCGGCGAGCTCCTCCTCGAGGGTCTCGACCCGCAGCAAGGCGACGTTGCGGGCCAGCTCGGCGTCGCGCAGCGCCCTGGCGGGGTCGCCGTCGCCCTCCGCCCGCCGCTCCACGTAGTCGGAGTGCACCCACCCCTCGGCGTCGCCGCCCCGCACCTGCAGCCAGACACCGTCGCGACCGACCACCTCGAGCGGCTGGCCGCTCTCCAGCAACAGGACCTTCGGGCTCTCGATCGACGGCGCCTGGCGTAGATTGAGCCGGGCGGTCGTCCATACCGTCTCCGCCTCCACGGGGAGCGCGAAGCAGAAGGCGACGGCTAGGGCGGTCCGGAATCGCACGGCACTTCCTCCGATCGTTGGGACGGTCTCGCGCGCGGCCGACGCCGACTGCGAGGGGGGTACCGAGGATGTTAGCAGCGCGCTCGGCGCCCTCGGAGGGGGGTCGTCAGACCCAGAACGGAACGATCTCGAAGCGCTCGACGTCGACCAGTCCGCGATCGGTGAGCTTCAAGCTGGGGATGACCTCGAGCGCCATGAAGCTCATCGCCATGAACGGATCGGCGGGCGTCGCACCGCGCCGGCGAGCGGCGTCGATCGCCACGTCGAGCGCGGCGCGAACCTCCCGTGCGGGGCGGTCGCTCATCAGGCCGGCGAGCGGCAGGGCCAGCTCGGCGACCGCCCTGTCGCCCTCCGCCACCACGACGCCGCCGCCGAGCTCCGCCGCGCGACGCGCCGCCGTCGTCATCGACGCGTCGTCGACACCGATGACGACCAGGTTGTGGTGGTCGTGAGCGATGGTCGAGGCGAGCGCCCCCCGCCGCAGGCCGAAGCCGCGGATGAAGCCGAGACCGACCCGGCCGCTCCGGCGGTGCCGCTCGATCACCGCCATCTTCAGCAGATCGCGGTCGGGATCGGCCACCGCGACGCCGTCGACGGCGGCGATCCGCTCGGTCAGCGATTCGGTGAACAGCTGGTCGGGGACCGCCCCGATCACCCGCCCGTTCTCCGCCGCCGCCGGCAGTTCGAGGTCGACCGCGTCCCAGTCGACGTGCACCGAGTTGGGCAGCAGGCCGGAGCGCGCGCCGGAGGCGCCGGGGAGCATCTCGCCGTCGCGGGCGACCGGGCGACCCCCTCGCAGGACGAGGTGGGGTCGCGGCGCGTCGAGGTCGTCGAAGACGATCAGATCGGCCCTCCGCCCGGGGGCCACCGCGCCGCGATCCCACAAGCGGAAGTAGTTCGCCGGATTGAGGGTGGCGAGTCGCAGGGCGACGATCGGGTCGAGCCCGGCGGCGATCGCCGAGCGCACCATGTCGTCGACGTGGCCGTCGTCGAGCAGGTGCGCGGGGGTGCGGTCGTCGGTGCACAGGCAGATGCGGTGCATGGTGGAGGCGTCGACCAGCGGCAGCAGCGCCTCGAGATTGCGGGCGTTGGTCGCCTCGCGGATGAAGATCGTCAATCCGAGGCGGAGCTTCTCGCGCGCCTCGTCGACCGACGTGCACTCGTGGTCCGAGCGGATCCCGGCGGCGACGTAGGCGTTGAGCTCGCGTCCCTCGAGCCCCGGACAGTGGCCGTCGACCACCATCTTGGAGAAGGCGGAGAGCTTGGCCAGCACCCCGTCGTCCCCGTGGACGACGCCGGGGAAGTTCATCACCTCTGCCAGCCCCAGCAGCCACGGGCTGCCGACCAGCGTCTCGAGGTCGTCCGCCTCGAGGGTGGCGCCGTTGGTCTCCATCGCCGTCGCCGGCACGCAGGACGACGCCATGATGTACATCGAGAGCGCGCCGTGCCGGGCACTTTCGGCCATGAAGCGGATGCCGTCGAGGCCGTGCACGTTGGCGATCTCGTGTGGATCGGTGATCGCCGTGGTGGGGGTGGGGGGGAACCACCCCCACCCCAACCC
>JBPEXA010000701.1:0-4475 GCA_052032135.1 Thermoanaerobaculia bacterium
CGGCAGCGGCGTGGCCACCACCGGGCGGCCGGTCGCCAAGTACTCTTTTAGCTTCAGCGGCTGGATCGCGCGAGTCGCCGGCAGATCGGCGTACGGCATCGCGAGCACCGAAGCCGCCGCCGCCCACGACGGCAGCTCTTCGAACGGCACCGGCCCCCGTCGGATCACCTTGGCGAGGCGGTCGATCCTCGGATCGGGGTTGTTCGCGGGGCCGAGCAGGACGATGGATCCGATCGACTCACTGGCATCGAGAGCGCGAAGGAGGTCGAGATCCAGGCGACGATCGACGACCCCCCAGAAGAGCACGACCGGCTCGTCCAGCTCCGGCTGGAGGTCGCCGGCGGCAGCGGGCGGCCGATCGGCCACCGCCGACCACTGCTCGAGATCGACACCATGCGTCAAGCGGGTGGCGGTGCGCCCCAGCTGCTCCATCCGTCCGATGAGGTGGTCGCTGACCGCGGCCACCGCGTCGACCTTGGCGACCAGATCCCGCTCCATCGTCGCCAACGCCGGCCCGTCGAGGCCGGGCCAGCTCGCCAGGTCGTCGACGCAGTAGTACAGCCACCCGGCGACTGGCAGGTTTCCAACGAGGTCGGCGACGATCGGCAGGGTCGTCACCGCCACCGCCTGCTCCGGCCTCACGAGCGCCGCCGACACCGCTCGCTCCAGCAGCGCCCTGTTCAGCCGCCGCCCTCCGACGCTTCGAAAGCTCGGCCACATGAGAGGCGTCAGCACGATCGGGGCGGGCTCGGCAGCCGCCGCGGGTCGCCGTGGTCGAAGCCAGCCGAGGAGCTTCTCCGCCGCTCGCCGTATCGAGTAGGGGTCGAGGCGGGGACGCCGCGTGCCGATCGTGTTGACCCAGACGACGCGGTAGTCGCCCAGCAGCCGGCGAACCAGATGCTGGCAGCTCGATGGGTGGCGGCCCCAGTCGTCGGAGAAAACGACCAGCTCGCGAACCCGCGCCGGAGCGTCCGCCCGGGACCCAACCCGCTCGCTTGCCGCCATGCTCTCTCCGGTTCTCCGCCCGGGAGTCTACCCCGCCGGTCTGCGCCCGCCGCCGTCCCGACTGCTAGCATCCGCAGGCGCCCATCCCCGACCTCGACGGATGTCTTCCCCGCCCGACATGCCCGCCGGCGAGACCGATCCCCTCCGAGTCGTCTGCCTGGCGCCGCCCGACTCGACCGTCGGTGCCCGTCGCGGCGAGCCGGTGACCTGCGGCGTCCCGTGGCCGTCCGGTCGCCTCACCGACGTCGACCGGCTGCGGCTGCTCGACGCCGCCGGTGCCCCCCTCCCGCTCCAGGCGCGGGCGCTCGATCTTTGGCCCGACGGCTCCATCCGCTGGACGTTGCTCGATTTCAGAGCCGACGTCGGCGACGGGGCGGCCACCTACACCGTCGAGGTCGCCGACACCACCCCGACGACGCCGTCGACTCCCCTGCGCTGGTCGACCGAGGGGCAGGCGCTCACCGTCGAGACCGGTCGCGCCCGGATCACCTTCGCTCCCGGTCGCCACTGTCCCTTCGCGAACGTCGTGGTCGGTGGGAGGGAGCGGGTCGGTCCGGGCGCGAGCTGCCTGCGAGCCACCGACGGGACGGGGCGAGAGCTCCACGCGGTGATCGACGACGTCGAGCTCGAGGCCTCGGGCCCGGTGAGGGTCGCCGTCCGCCTCTCGGGGCGGCTGCTCGACGATCGCGGGAGTGCGCTGCTCGCCGTCGGCGCTCGCTGCCACCTCTTCGTCGACACCGCCGTGGCGAAGCTCGAGCTCGCGGTCCACAATCCGCGCGCCGCCGGGCATCCCGGCAACCGCTGGAGCCTGGGGTCGGCCGGCTCGGTCTACCTCGAGGAGCTCTCGCTGGTGATCGCACCGCAGCTCGGTGGCGAGGACGCCGTGGTGAGCGGCTCGGCCGCGCCGGGGGTCGACACCCTCGGCGGCCTGAGGACGTTCGAGCTGTACCAGGACTCGAGCGGCGGCACCAACTGGCGCAGCACCAACCACGTCAACCGCGACGGTGCCGTCCCGACCCGCTTTCGCGGGTATCGGCTGGTCGCCGACGAAGCCAGCTCGACCGGCGAGCGAGCGACGCCGGTGGTGTCGCTGGAAGGGGCGTCCGGCTCCGTCTCGATCGCCATGCAGCAGTTCTGGCAGAACTTCCCCAAGGCGGTCGAGGGCGGCGACGGCGCCCTCTCCTGCGGCCTCTTTCCCGGCGCCTTCGCCGACCACCACGAGATCCAGGGCGGCGAGCGCAAGACCCACCTCCTCCACCTCGCGCTCGACGACGACGACATCTCCTCGCTCCCTCTCGACTGGTGCCGGCAGCCGCTGCTCGCGCGCGCCGAGCCCCGCTGGTACGCCCGCTCCGGCGCGCTGCCGGGCCTGGTGCCCGCCGCCGAGGACCCCAACGCGGACTATCTGGCGCTGATCGACACCGCGCTCGACGCAGTCGACGGCTTCGAGGCGAAGCGGGAGCGCATCGACGAGTACGGCTGGCGCCACTTCGGCGACCTGTGGGCCGATCACGAGACGATCTACCACGACGGTCCGGCGCCGCTCGTCTCCCACTACAACAACCAGTACGACGCGCTCGCCGGCTTCATCGTCCATTTCCTGCGCACCGGGGAGCGCGGATGGTGGGAGCTCGCCGACGACCTCGCTCGCCACGTCGTCGACATCGACGTCTACCACACCGACCTCGACCGCGCCGCCTACAACGGCGGCCAGTTCTGGCACACCGATCACTACACCGATGCCTGGACGTCGACCCACCGCGGGTCGCCGCGATTGCCGGGCGTCGCCGGGGGCGGACCGTCGCCGGGACACCTCTACACCACCGGCCTGATGCTCCACCATTTCCTGACCGGCAGCCCGGTCGCCGCCGACACCGTCGTCGATCTCGGCCGCTACGTCGTCCGGTGCGAAGACGGCCGGCGCTCCCGCTACCGCTGGTGGAGCCGCCAGCCGACCGGCACCGCGTCGGAGTCCGGGTTCGACGCCTACCACGGCCCGGGCCGGACCCCCGGCAACGCGATCAACGCGCTGCTCGACGCTCACCGGCTGAGCGGCGATCCGGCGCTGCTCGACCACGCTACGGTCCTCGTCCGACGCTGCGTGCACCCGCACGACGATCTCGACGCGCGCAATCTCGGCGACGCCGAGCACCGCTGGTTCTACACCGTCTTCATGGTGAGCCTCCTCAAGTACCTCGACACCCTGAGCGAGCTCGATCGCCGCGACGGCGATTGGGAGTACGCGCACGCCGCCCTGCTCCACTACGGTCGATGGGCGGCCCGCCACGAGTACCCTTATCTCGAGCGGCCGGAGATCCTCGACTTCCCGACCGAGACGTGGGCGGCCCAGGACATGCGCAAGAGCGAGATGTTCCGCGGTCTGGCACGCTACACCGGTGGCGACGAGCGCGCCCTCCTGCTGGAGCGTGCCCGCTTCTTCTTCGACGTCTCGCTCCGCCAGCTCGAGCGGCTCGAGACCCGGAGCTTCTGCCGGCCGCTGGTGCTGCTGCTGGTGCTCGGCCACGGTCAGGCGTGGTTCGACCGTCGGCCGCTGCTCGACGAGCCCGCCGCCGAGTCTCCGCCCGGGGACTGGGGTGAGCCTCCGCGATTCGTCCCCCAGAAACAGCGCGCGATCCGCAGGGCGGCGATGCTCGCCGCGCTCACCGCCGCCGCGGCCGCGGCGCTCTGGCTCGCCTGGATCGGCCGTTGACGACCGCGCGTCGAGAGGGCGAGCCGCTGCGCCTGCTGCAGGTGGTCCTCAGTCTCGACCCCGGTGGCACGGAGCGTCTCGTCATCGACATGAGTCGCCGGCTCCGCGACCGCGCCTCGATCGCCGTCTGCTGCCTCGACGCGGCGGGCGACTGGGCCTCGCAGTTGAGCGATCTCGGGATCGACGTCTCGGCCCTCCACCGCAGGCCCGGGTTCCACCCTTCGCTCGCCAGACGACTGGCACGGATCGTCCGCCGCCATCGGAGCGACGTCGTCCACTGCCACCACTATTCGCCGTTCGTCTACGGCGCGCTCGCCCGCCTGACGACGCCGGGCGTGCGACTCGTCTACACCGAGCACGGCCGGCTCTCCGATGCGCCGCCGTCCGCCAAGCGCAAGGTCGCCAACCTTCTGCTCGCCCGGGTCCCCGCGCGCTTCGCGGCGGTGTCGGCCGACCTGCGCCTGCACATGATCGAAGCCGGGTTTCCCGCGCGCCGCGTCGGGGTGGTCCACAACGGCATCGATCCCGGCATGGCGCCGACGGTCGCCGATCGGGCCGCCGCGCGTGGCGAGCTCGGCCTCGGGGAGGCGGAGGTCGTGATCGGCACGATCGCGCGGCTCGATCCGGTGAAGGACCTCCACACCCTCGTCACCGCCTTCGAAGCGGTCCGGCGGGATCGCCCCGACGCGAAACTGGTCGTCATCGGCGACGGGCCCGAACGTGCCGCCCTCGCCGAGCGACTGCCGGACGGACTCGCCAC
>JBPEXA010000702.1:0-3867 GCA_052032135.1 Thermoanaerobaculia bacterium
CACGGCGGCGTGGATCCGCCTCGACCGCGCCGCGCGGCTCGGCAAGGCTCCCGACTCGGCACCGGTCGACGTCGGCGTCGACGGCGTCGCCCTCTACGACCTCGCCGACTTCGAGGGCCTGCTCGCCGGCAGCGTCCTCGGCGAGGTCCCGGTGCTGCTCGACGCCGGTGCCAACGCGCTGCCGGCCGCGATGACGCTGCTCGCCCTCGGCGACCGCCGCGACGTCTCCCACGCTCGCCTCGAGATCCACGCCGGCATGGACCCGCTCGGTGCGCTGGCCGCCGACGGAGAGCTCCCCGGCTCGGTCGACGCGCTGCAGATCGAGATGCGGCAGCTCGCCAGCTTTTGCGAGGCGGCGCTGCCGCGATCGACGGCGATCGTGGTCTCCGACCTTCCCTATCACCGCGCGGGCGCCGACGTCGTCGACGACCTGGCGCTCGTCTTCGCCACCCTAGCGTGCTACCTGAGATGGCTCGCCGCCGCGGGCCTCGACCCGACGGCCGCCGCACCGCACGTCCTGGTCCGGATGTCGGTCGACCGCGAGCTCTTCCCCGCGATCGCCAAGCTCCGCGCCGCGCGGCTGCTCTGGCACAAGGTGCTGGCCGCCTTCGACGTCCGCTCCGCTCCCCCGGCCCTGCTCCATGCGGTCGGATCGGAGCGCCCGCTGGCGACCCGCGATCCGTGGGTCAACATGCTGCGGGCGACCCACCAGACGGTCGCCGCCGTGCTCGGCGGCGCCGACTTCGTCACCACCCCCGCGTTCGACCACCCGCTCGGCCACGCCAGCGGCGCCGGCCGCCGCCTCGCCCGCAACACCCAGCTGATCCTCGCCGAGGAGAGCTTTCTCGGCGCGGTCGCCGATCCAGCCGGGGGCGCCTTTTTCGTCGAGTCGCTGACCGACGCGATGGCGCGCGAGGCGTGGCGGCGCCTGCAGGTGATCGAGGCAGAGGGGGGGATGGACGCCCACCTCCTGGAGGGGCGCGTCGCCGCGGTCCTGCAACGCCGCCGCGAGGCCCGCGAGCCTGCGATCGCCACCCGCCGTCACCCGATCATCGGGGTGAGCGTGTACGCCGATCCCGACGAGGCACCGCGCTCCGCGGTGTCGCCGGAGCCGCTGCGGGATCTCCGGCGCCGGTTGATCGAACGAGCCGTCGAGCGCCGGGACCGCCGAGACGAAGCGCCCGACCTCGAGCTCGCCAGCTCCCTCGATCGGCTCGGTGTCTGGTCGCGCTGCTGCGCGGCCGGCGCCTCGATCAGCGAGCTGTCGGCCGCTCTGCGCCGCGGCGCACCGGCCACCGCCAAGGCGCTGCCGCGCCATCGTGACGCCGAGCGGTGGGAACGGCTGCGGGCGACGGTGGAGGCCGCCGACGAGCGTCCGGCCGTCCATCTCGAGCTCCTCGGAGAGCCCAAAGACCATCGTTCGCGCGCGCAGTTCGCGCGCCGGTTCTTCGCCGCCGGCGGGATCGTCGCCGAGGAGCGCGACCCCTTCGACGCCGAGGCGACGCCCGTCGCCTGCCTGTGCGGCAGTGACGCCGCCTACGCCTCCGAGGCGCGATCGCGGGCGGCGGCGCTGCGCGAGGCGGGAGCCGAGCGGATCCTGCTCGTCGGCGGTGAGAGCGAAGTCGTCGAGGGGGCGGATATCGATGCCGCCATCGACGCGGAGGTGGACGCGATCGCCCTGCTGGAGGCGCTGCTGCGGTGAGCGACGCTCCCGATCTCAGCCGGCTCGACTTCGACGCCATCGCCGTCGACGTCCCCCCCGCCCCGTCGGCCACCTCGTCCTCGACCCCCGAAGGGGTCGAGCGGCGGTCGATCTACGGCCCACCGGACCTCACCGGTGTCGACCACCTCGGCTCGTTGCCGGGCTTCGCCCCCTACGTGCGGGGCCCCTACCCGACGATGTACGTGCGACGACCGTGGACCGTGCGCCAGTACGCGGGGTTCTCGACCGCCGAGGCGTCGAACGCCTTCTACCGTCGCAACCTCGCCGCCGGCCAGATGGGGCTGTCGGTCGCCTTCGACCTGGCGACCCACCGCGGCTACGACTCCGACCACCCCCGGGTGCGCGGCGACGTCGGGATGGCCGGCGTGGCGATCGACTCGATTCTCGACATGCGCATCCTCTTCGAAGGCATCCCGCTCGATCGGATGAGCGTCTCGATGACGATGAACGGCGCCGTGCTGCCGGTGATGGCGCTCTACATCGTCGCCGCCGAAGAGCAGGGAGTGCCGACCGAGGGGCTCGCAGGCACGATCCAGAACGACGTGCTCAAAGAGTTCATGGTCCGCAACACCTACATCTATCCCCCCGGGCCCTCGATGCGCATCGTCGCCGACATCTTCGCCTACACCTCGCGGCGGATGCCGAAGTTCAACTCGATCTCGGTCTCCGGGTACCACATGCAGGAGGCCGGAGCGACCCCCGATCTCGAGCTCGGCTACACGCTGGCGGACGGCATCGAGTACGTCCGCGCCGGCATCGACGCCGGTCTCGACGTCGACGCCTTCGCCCCCCGCATCTCGTTCTTCTTCTGCACCGGCATGAGCTTCTTCGCCGAGATCGCCAAGCTGCGAGCGGCACGGCTGCTGTGGAGCGAGCTGATGGCCGGCTTCGAGCCCGAGAACCCCCGCAGCTCGATGCTGCGCACCCACTGCCAGACGTCGGGATGGTCGCTGACGGCGCAGGACGTGTGGAACAACGTCGTGCGGACCGCGGTCGAGGCACTCGCGGCGACGCAAGGGGGGACGCAGTCGCTCCACACCAACGCCTTCGACGAGGCGTTGGCGCTGCCGAGCGACTTCTCCGCCCGCGTCGCCCGCAACACGCAGCTGCAGCTGCAGCAGGAGACCGGCGTCTGCCAGGTCATCGATCCGTGGGGCGGGAGCTACTACGTCGAGCGGCTCACCCACGAGCTCGCCGCGCGGGCGCGCGGCCACATCGCGGAGGTGGAAGAGCTGGGAGGGATGGTGCGGGCGATCGAGAAGGGGCTGCCGAAGCTGCGGATCGAGGAGTCGGCCGCCCGCATCCAGGCGCGCATCGACAGCGGCGAGCAGACGATCGTCGGCGTCAACCGCTTCCCACCCGACAAGGAGAGCGAGGTCGACGTGCTGGTGGTCGACAACGAAGAGGTGCGCAATCGGCAGATCGCCCGTCTCGAGACCCTCCGCCGGGAACGCGACGATGACGCCGTGGCGGCGGCCCTGGAGGCGCTCCGCGCGGCGGCCGACGACCCCTCCAGCAACCTGCTGGAGGCGGCGGTGTCGGCGGCACGGGCACACGCCACCGTCGGCGAGATGTCGCTCGCCCTCGAAGAGGCTTGGGGGCGCCACGAGGCCGTGGTCCGCACCATCTCCGGCGTGTACAGTGGCGCCGTGGGCGAGTCGAGCACCGCGATCGACAGCGTGCGCCGCCGGGTCGAGGCGTTCCGGGAGCGGCACGGCCGACGCCCTCGCCTGCTGGTCGCCAAGATGGGGCAGGACGGCCACGACCGGGGCCAGAAGGTGATCGCCACCGCCTTCTCCGACCTCGGGTTCGACGTCGATATCGGCTCGCTCTTCCAGACTCCCGAGGAGACGGCGCGGCAGGCGGTCGAGAACGACGTCCACATCGTCGGTGTCAGCTCCCTCGCCGGCGGTCACCTGACGCTCGTCCCCGACCTGCGCGAGGCGCTGGCACGGCTGGGGCGAGACGACATCCGCATCGTGGTGGGCGGCATCGTGCCGGCGCACGACTATGCGGCGCTCAAAGAGGCTGGGGCGGCCGCGATCTTCGGCCCGGGGACGGTGATCTCGGAGGCCGCCCTCGAGCTGATCGAGGGGCTCGCCCCCAGTTGACCGACGGCGAGCGGGACCCGGGCGTCCTGGCCG
>JBPEXA010000703.1:0-2664 GCA_052032135.1 Thermoanaerobaculia bacterium
CCGCCCTTCGAACTGGCCGCGATGGGGATCGGCGTGACAGGCGGCGCACTCCGTCTCGAGGCCGAGGAAGGTGCGGTCGAGGCTCTTCCCGGCGGCGATCAGGCGGCGCGGCTGAGCGATGTTCTCGGCGGCGTGGCAGCCACGGCAGTCGACCTCCGCGTGGGCGCCCTCCAGCGGCCAGCCGGCGAGCCGATGGTCGAAGCTCGCCATCCCCGCCTCGCCCCAGAAGACGAGCTCGAACTCCCGACCGTGATGATCGACGTGGCAGGTGCGGCAGTCCTGGTAGCCGGGCGCGGCGTGGAGCCCCTCGCCCGCGTCGATCCGTTCGCGCAGCAGGGCGTGGCAGGCGAGGCACTTGGCCGGGTCGACCCCTTCGCCGCGGCTGTGGCACTCGAGGCAGTTGCGGCTGCCGTCGAGAGCGGCGTGCGGCTCGGCGAGCGGGCCGGGCGAGATCTGCGCGGCGAGCGGCAGCGCGCAGCCGGCGGCCGCCGCCATCGCCACCGCCCACAGCAGGCGCCGCACGTCAGGAGAATCCGTAGCCGGTGACGGTGGCGACGACGATGTGAACGGCGGCGAAGAGGTACATGACGATGGCGAACGGCTTGTGCAGCACGTGCCAATAGTGGAACAGCTCCTGCAGCCGCTGCCAGAGGACGATCCGCCGCGCGAGCAGCGCCCGCTCCTCGATCAGCTGGCGCAGTCGCCGGCGATGGCTCGGAGCGAGGGAGCGGACCAGGCTCGCCACCCGCCAGCGGAGGCGTGCGGCTCCGGTCGGCAGGGTGATGAGGGTTCGCAGCAGCCCGGCGCCGGCGTCGACCGAGCGCGCGGCGAGGGCGTCGATCCGTTCGAGCGCCTCCGGCGCCAGC
The DNA here is from genome assembly GCA_052032135.1 of Thermoanaerobaculia bacterium. Taxonomy (GTDB): domain Bacteria; phylum Acidobacteriota; class Thermoanaerobaculia; order Multivoradales; family JAHEKO01; genus CALZKB01. The sequence continues at coordinate 867 of JBPEXA010000703.1, forward strand.
CCGTGCTCGCTCACCAGCGACTCGTTGAGCTCGGCGCGATAGCGATCGACCTCGGCGAGCGACATCTCGTCCCCCGACCGGCGACGGGGGATCTGGAGGTAGAGATAGCGGCCGAGGACCCCGCTGGCCGCCACCAGCACCATCGACCAGAAGCTCAGGGCGACCAGACCGGTCACCTTGAAGGAGCTGTGGAGGACGATCAGCAGCGGCCCGACGACGCCGCACCAGATGTGGAAATCGAGCCAGCTGCGGAGCTTGCCGACACCCGACAGCGCCTTCACCCGCTTGCGCATCGAGTAGCTGAGCATGACCAGCATGAGCGTCGCCCCGGCGATGCCGTACGCCCGGCCGAGGGTGCCGCCCGGCTTGAGCGTCCAGTAGAGCGGGTGGCGAGGGCGCTCGACCAGCGGCGTCGAGTAGTAGTCCCAGCCGTAGGCGGCGAGCGCCGCCACCCCTCCGAGCGCCAGAACGTAGAGCGCGATGAGCCACGCGGGGGCGCCGCGACCCGCGCCGGCCACCGACGCCGTTTCCGTCGTCTGGAGCTTCGAGTCGCTGGTCTCGGATGGGGGGAGGGGGGACATCGGAGAAATTCGCCGTCGCAGTCTCGCCGAGGAGAGATTAACCTCGGATGACGGATTGAGGTCGATCGACCGACGCGCGAAGGGGAACCATGGACCTTAATGCAGCTGTAAGACGCCGTCTGGGACCGTGCGCAGTCGTGGCAGAAGGTCGTCAACGTCTCGTGCGGCAGCGGGGGAGCGAGTTCCGAGGGGGCGCCCGTCGGCGACCCGCGGAGCGCACCCGCGGGCTGGCCGTGGGGGCGCTGTGGGGGTGGCTGGCGGTGGGGTGGTTGGCGATCGGGTGGATGGCGATCGGTGCGCCGGCCCCCGCGGCGGCGCAGCAGGGGTTCGACAACCCGCACGGCGACCTGTCGATCTCGTGCAGCGAATGCCACACCACCGAAGGGTGGACGCCGCTGCTCGATCCGCTCGCCTTCGATCACGCGTCGACCGGCTTCGAGCTGCTGGACGGTCATCGCACCGTCGACTGCATGAGCTGCCACCAGCAGCTGGTGTTCGCCGATGTCGGCTTCGCCTGCGCCGACTGCCACGTCGACCCCCACGAGGGGTCGCTCGGCTTCGCCTGCGAAGACTGCCACGAGACGAGCAGCTGGGATCCTCGCGACGGCTTCGAGCTCTTCCACGACGCCACCCTCTTCCCGCTCACCGGCGCGCACGAGACGATCGACTGCGTCGCCTGCCACTCGGAGGCGCCGCCGTTCGAGTTCCAGCTGACGCCGACCGAGTGCTTCCTCTGCCACGTCGACGACTACCAGAGCGCCGAGCTCGATCACGTCGCGCTCGGCTTCCCGACCACCTGCGAGAGCTGTCACCGCACCGACGCCTGGCAGCCGGCCTCGATCGGCGCCGGTGACTTCGACCATGACGCCTTCTTCCCGCTGCGCGGCGCCCACGAGGTGCTCGACTGCGCGGCCTGTCACAGCGGCGGCTTCACCGGCACCCCGACCGACTGCTTCGAGTGTCACGTCGACGACTACAACACCGCCGAGGATCCCGACCACGTCGCGCTCGGCTTCCCGACCAGTTGCGAGAACTGCCACGGCACGACCACCTGGGAGGGGGCGACCGAGGTCGACCACGACGCCTTCTTCCCCCTCAACGGCGTCCACGCGGTGCTCGACTGCCAGGAGTGCCATGCCGACGGCTTCGACGGCACGCCGCGCGACTGCGTCGGCTGTCATCTCGACGACTACAACGCCACCGACGATCCCGATCAC
>JBPEXA010000704.1:0-2994 GCA_052032135.1 Thermoanaerobaculia bacterium
GCCGCCATCTCGCGATAGAAGCGCTCCATGAGCGACGGTGCCGTGTCGTCGGCGACCTTCCACAGGCTGACCTGGACGCTGCGGGCACCGGCGAACAGAAAGGCGCGGGTGAGGCCGAGAAGGCCCTCCCCCCGCACCTCCCGCCCGAGCGCCGTCTCGCACCCGGAGAGCACCACCAGATCGGCCGCCAATCGCAGCTCGAAGACCTCGGAGACGGTCAACCGGCCGTCACCCGAGCCCGAGGTCTCCGCCGCCAGCAGCAGAGACGACGCTCCCGGATCGTGCTCGACGATCTCGGCGTGGGTCGCGAAGTGCAGCCAGCGCGCGCCGCCGACCACCTCCGAGCCGAGGTTCGCCTCGCTCGCTTCGGCGCCGACGAAGAGGCGCGTGTCGCGCTCGATGGCCGCGGCCACCGCCTCGACCTCCAGGCGGGAGCCGGGGAGCGGCGGCGGGGAGAGATCGGCGCCGGCAGACGGCGGTGGAGCTTCGGGGTCGGCGAAGGCGACGAACTCGATGCCGGACGCGGGCCGCGGCGGAGCCTGCTCGAGAGCGATCCAGACCGCGGCCGACGGCGTGTAGGCCACGGTGTGCGTGCGCACGAGAGGCTCGCCTGCCAGCGACGCCCGGAGCGCCTCGAACGGGACGTAGTTGAGGGGGCCGTCGGCGGCGATGATCAGCTTTGCGGCCTCCGGCACCGTTCTCAGGAGGGGGCCGAGCAGTCGTTGCCCGAGCTCGGCCGCCGTCTCGGTGAGTCGCCCGTAGCCCCTTCGGGACGGACGGGCCATCGCCACGCGGAGCCGCTCGATCGACGCTCCGAGGCCGTCGGTCGTCCCCAGATCGAGGTGTCGAAACCCGTCGCGGGTGACCACGAACGCCGAGAGCGAGTCGTCGTGGAGCCAATACTCGACGAACGCCGCCGCCGCCTCCAGCCGGTGCTGGACGGCAGCGACGGAGACCGGAGTCGGATAGCGGATCGCCGCGTAGCGCGGTGCCCGCGCCCGGATCTGCGCCTGCTCGTGGCCCAGCTGGTCTCCGGCGGCATCGACCGCGCGTCCCAGCAGCTCGAGATCCTCGTCCTCCGCGTCGCCGCTCGCCGTCGCCGCCTCGAGCTTCTGGCGGGCGAAGGCGAGGGCGGCCAGGGCCGACCGCTCGCGCTCGAGCAGATCGGGATCGACCGCGGCTTCGGCTCCGGATCGGGCCGACGCCAGCAGCTCGATCAGGCTGCGGGCTCGCGAGCGCTCGGCGATCTCGAACGCCGTCTCGGCATGGCCCGAATCGGGCTCGATGACGTCGAGGGCGAGGCGCAGCTCGATGGCGAGGTCGAACGCATCCCGCACCCGTGAGAGGAAGGTCGCTCGCAGGTCGGCATCGGCGACGGCGGAGCGCAGCGACTCGGCGATCGTGAGGGCGAGGCCGATCTCGCTGACGGCGGCCTCGAGGTCGCCGCGCTCGCGGTGGAGTCGCGACCCGAGGACGGCGATCGCGAAGCGGACCTCCGGATGGCGCGAAGCGCCGAGGGCGTCGATCGCCTCGCCGAGGGTGGCGAGTGCCTCGCCGGTGCGGCCGTCGGCGAATTCGATCTCCGCCGCCAGCACGAGGATCCTGGCGCGCGGGACAGGGCCGAGCTCCGCCGCCTTCGACCGAGCCACCTCGATCGCCTCTCGTGCCTCCGCCATCCGCTGCCGGCGCAGCTCCACCGACGCGAGGCCGCGGTGCACCGTCGCCTCCTGGGCGCCGATGCGATGCGCGCGGCACAGCTCGAGAGCGTCTTCGAACAGCGCCCGACTGGTGTCGATCTCGCCGGAGTCGAGCGACAGCCAACCGAGGGCGAGCAGGTGGTTGATCTGCTTGAACGGATCCCGACGCCGGCGCTCGATCTCCAGCGCCCGCTCGAGCAGGGGGCGCGCCCGCGCGGTCTCACCGAGCCGCACCAGGCCGCTGGCGAGGGCGCTGGCGATCGACGACTCGCGGCGCTCGTCGCCGATCTCGGTGGCGAGCGCGAGCGCCTCCTCCCACGTCGACAGCGCCTCCTGGCGCTGCCCGCGAGCGAAGTAGAGCTCGGCGAGGTTGGACAGCACCTGCAGATCGGAGCCGGCGATACCGAGGCGGCGGGAGAGCTGCACCGACTGCTGGAAGTAGTCGAGCGCCTCGGCCAGCATTCCCCCGTGCTGGGCCAGCAGCCCGAGATTGTTGAGCATGCGGCCGATGCCGGCGAGGTCGTGGCTGGCGCGCCGCAGGGCGAGCCCGCGGGTCCACAGCTCGTACGCCTCGCTCATCCGTCCCGCCTGTCGGCGGATCCGTCCCTGCCAGTTGAGGATGCGGCCCTGCAGTCGCAGGTCACCGGCCCGGCGAGCGGCCGTCAGGCCGAGCTCGAGCTGGCGTTGCGCCTCCTCGCTGTCGGCCAATCGGTAGACCGTCTGCGCCAGCCAGTAGCGGCTCTCGGCTTCGGATCGCGCGTCCCCCGTCCGCAGGCTCAGCGCGATCGCCTCGCGACCGCGGGTGGCCGACGACTCGAGCTCCCCGAGCGCCCGTTCGAGCGAGACCATCCGGTTGAGGGCACGGATGAGCGACAGATCGTCCTGCAGTCGACGCCAACCGGCGATCTCGCGACGGGTGAGCTGGTGAGCGCGCTGCCAGTCGTAGCGGGCATTCGAGGCGTCGAGATGAGCGGCTCGCTGGCCGAGGGCGTGCAGCTCGAGACGCTCGGCGTCGGTCGCCCGCCAGGGGCGCAGCGCCTCGACCCTCAGCCGGACGCGACCCTCCGGCGCCGACCCGGATCGCGCCTCGAGCGCCACCACGTAGGTCCCCTTCGGCAACCGCAGAGCCAACCGCTCGTCGACGCCGATGCCGGAGGGGCCGTCGGCGTCCCCGACCGTGGTGTCGGCGGCGTCGTTCACCACCAGGCGGACGTCGACCGAGCGCTGCTCGGCGACCAGCACGCAATAGCTCTCGACCGCCACCACCAGCGGGCGGTGCCACCGCTGCCCGCCGGCG
>JBPEXA010000705.1:0-2074 GCA_052032135.1 Thermoanaerobaculia bacterium
GACGCCGGCGCCAGCTGGGTGAACGTCTCGGACGGCACCTTCGGCGGCTCGATCGGCGCGGTCGCGGTCTCGGAGTGGGACCCCAACGTCGTCTACGTCGGCGGCGGCGAGAAGACGGTGCGCGGCAACGTCTCGCACGGCGACGGCATCTGGAAGTCGACCGACGCCGGCGCGACCTGGAGCTTCATGGGACTGCCGGAGTCGCGTCACGTCTCCCGCATCCGCATCCACCCGCGCGATCCCGATCGCGTCTGGGTCGCGGTCCTCGGCCACCTGTTCGGTCCCAACGACGAGCGCGGCGTCTATCGCTCCACCGACGGCGGCGAGACGTGGGAGCGGGTGCTCTACGTCAACCCCGACGCCGGCGCCGTCGACCTGGTGATCGACCCCACCAACCCGCGGGTGCTCTACGCCTCGCTCTGGCGGGTGCGCAGGACCCCCTACAGCCTGGAGAGCGGCGGCGAGGGGTCGTCGCTGTGGAAGAGCACCGACGGCGGCGACAGCTGGGCCGAGCTGACGGGGAACGACGGCATGCCGGCGGGGCCGATCGGCATCATCGGCATCACCGTCTCGCCGACCGATCCGGCCAACCTCTATGCGATCGTCGAGGCGAAGGAGGGGGGCGTCTTCCGCTCCCGGGACGGCGGCGAGACGTGGACGCGCGTCAACGACGAGCGGAAACTGCGGCAGCGAGCCTGGTACTACACCCGGATCTACGCCGACCCGGCGGACGCCGACGCCGTCTACGTGCTCAACGTCCGCTTCCACCGCTCGAAGGACGGCGGCAAGAGCTTCGAGGCGATCGACGTGCCGCACGGCGACAACCACGACCTGTGGATCGACCCCGCCGACCCGCTGCGGATGATCGAAGCCAACGACGGCGGCGCCAACGTCTCCTTCGACGGCGGCGAGACCTGGTCGGTGCAGACCAACCAGCCGACGGCGCAGTTCTACCGGGTGTCGACCGACAACGCCTTCCCCTACAGGTTGCTCGGCGGCCAGCAGGACAACTCGGCGATCCGCATCCGCAGCCGTGCCGCCTTCGGAGGCGCGATCGACCGTCGTGAATGGGAGTCGACGGCGGGGGGCGAGTCGGGGCACATCGTCGCCAAGCCGGACGACCCGGACATCGTCTACGGCGGCTCCTACGGCGGCTTCCTGGTGCGACTCGATCATCGGACGGGCGAGCGGCGGATCATCAACGTCTGGCCCGACAACCCGATGGGATGGGGGGCGGCCGAGCTCGAGCATCGCTTCCAGTGGAACTTCCCGATCTTCTTCTCCGCCCACGATCCGGACGTCCTCTACGCCGCCGGCAACCGCCTCTTCCGCACCACCGACGAGGGGGCGAGCTGGGAGGCGGTGAGCCCCGACCTGACGCGCGACGACAAGAGCCGGCAGGGACCGTCGGGCGGGCCGATCACCAAGGACAACACCAGCGTCGAGTACTACAGCACGATCTTCGCCGCGCTCGAGTCGCCGCACGAGGAGGGGGTGCTGTGGGCGGGCTCCGACGACGGCCTTTTGCATCTGTCGCGGGACGGCGGCGAGAGCTGGAGCGACGTCACCCCGAGCGGCATGCCGGAGTGGATGCAGATCAACTCGATCGACGCCCACCCGTTCGAGCCGGGGGGCCTCTACGTCGCCGGCACCCGCTACAAGCTCGACGACTTCCGTCCCTACCTCTATCGGACCACCGACTGGGGGGCGAGCTGGCGGCGGATCGACGACGGCATCGCTCGCGATCACTTCACCCGCGTGATCCGCGCCGACCCGCGGCGACCGGGCCTGCTCTACGCCGGCACCGAGCGGGAGGTGTACGTCTCCTTCGACGACGGCGAGTCGTGGCGATCGCTGCAGCTCGACCTGCCGATCGTGCCGATCACCGATCTGGCGGTGAAGGAGGGAGATCTGGTGGCGGCGACCCAGGGACGGTCGTTCTGGATCCTCGACGACCTGTCGCCGCTGCACCAGCTGACCGACGCCGCCGTCGACGCTCCCTTCGAGCTGTTCGAGCCGCGCACCGCGCTGCGCCTCCCCGGAGGCGGCCGCTTCCGGGGCGGCGAGCCGGCCG
>JBPEXA010000706.1:0-1501 GCA_052032135.1 Thermoanaerobaculia bacterium
ACGGCGATCGGCTGACGCTGCGGGATGCCGAGGGGGCGGTCGCGGCGGCCTGGACCTTCCCCCGGCAGGACCGCGGCGAGGGGATCTGCCTGTCGGACTACGTGCTGCCGGCCGGCGATCATGTCGCGCTGTTCGTCACCACCGCCGGCGCCGGAGTGCGCGATCGGGTGGAGCGCTGGAAGCAGGAAGGGGCCTACCTGCGCAGCCACGCCTGGGCGGCGCTCGCCCTCGAGACCGCCGAGGCGGCCGCCGAGTGGCTCCATCGCCGTCTGCGGAGCGACTGGGGGTTCCCCGATCCCCCCGAGGTCACCTTGCAGGATCGGCTGTCGGCTCGGTATCGTGGCAAGAGATTCAGTTTCGGTTATCCCGCTTGTCCGGATCTCGAAGGCCAGCAGGCGCTCTTTTCGGCGCTGCGGCCGGGTGAGATCGGGGTCGAGCTGACCGACGGGTTCATGATGGACCCGGAAGCCACAGTTTCCGCCATCGTCTTGCACCATCCCGGGGCTCGGTACTTCGGTGTCTAGACCGGTGGCCCATCCGGAGGGACGTACCGTTGAGGGACGACAGGTTGTACGTGGTCGCGCGGATCCGCGCGTCCCACGACCAGATCGACCGGGTGCACGAGGTGCTCAGCTCGCTGGTGGCGCCGACGCGAGCGGAGGAGGGATGTCTGCGCTACGACCTGTTGCGCAGCGATGACGACCCCGCCGAGTTCATCTTCCTGGAGGAGTGGACCGGGGAGCCGGCGTTGACCCGCCATTTCGCCAGCCGCCACTTCGAGATGGCGGGCGAGCAGCTGACCGGCCTGCTGGCGGCGCCGACGACCATCGCCCGCTACACCCGCGTCGACTGACCGGCGACGTCCGATAGGCTGCCGCCCGATGTCGGACGGCCGGCTGCGGATGGTCTACGAGCTGGTCGCCGCCTCTCCGGAGGCGGCGGCCGCGCTGGCGCGCAATCTCACCGTCGAGCAGACGGTCGAGATCCCCGACGGTTGCTACTCCGAGGCGATCGCCGACACCGTCGTCGCCCGCATCGAGGCGCTCGAAGAGGCGGGGGAGCGCTTCCGCCTCGTCGCCTCGGTGACCGCCGAGCTGGTCGGCGACGAGATCGGGCAGCTGTTCAACGTGCTGTTCGGCAACGTCTCGCTCTTCGAAGGGGTGCGGCTGGTCGAGATCGAGTGGCCGCGGTCGATCCTCGATCTGCTGCCGGGGCCGACGTTCGGCATCGGCGGCGTGCGCGATCTGTGCGCGGTGCCGGAGCGGCCGCTGCTGTGCGCCGCGGTCAAGCCGGTCGGCAAGACCGCCGACGAGCTGGCGGCCGACTGCGCGGCGTTCGCCCGCGGTGGCGCCGACCTGATCAAGGACGATCACTCGCTGGCCGATCAGAGGTGGGCTCCGTTCGAAGAGCGGATCGCGAGATGCCAGGCGGCGGTCGACGCGGCGAATCGGGCGACCGGCGGCCGGACCGTCTATCTCCCCAACCTGCCGGGCTCCCCGGC
>JBPEXA010000707.1:0-2694 GCA_052032135.1 Thermoanaerobaculia bacterium
GAGGCGTTGCAAGGCTCGATCGCGCGCTGGCTCGACGGTGCCGCAACCGGCGACTACATCGCGGTGCAGGCCTTCCTGCCGCCGGCGCCCGAGGTGGCGGCGACCGTCGATGGCCTGCGGCGGGACCTCGCTACCACCGGGCTGCCGACCACCGTCGGCTACGGGCCGCGGTACCTGCATTCCACCGGTCAGCTGCACAAAGGGGGGCCGGACGGCGTCCACTGTCTGCAGCTGGTCGATGGCGGTGGCGGGGAGATTCCGGTCCCGGGGGCGGGCTACGACTTCCGCACCTTGATCGACGCGCAGGCGATCGGCGACGCGAGAGCGCTCGAAGAGCGGGGGCGAGGTGTGCTGCGGGTTCGCGTCGATGCGTGAGGTCCGGGTGGCGCCGACGACCGAGGCGGCGGTCGACGTGGCGGCCGAGATCGTCGTCGACCGGCTGCGGGGCGCGATCGAGGCGCGGGGCCGCGCCGGATGGGTGCTCGCCGGCGGCTCGACGCCGCGCCCCCTCCACCGTCGACTGGCGACCATGGTCGACGCGCTCGACTGGCGCCTGGTCGACGTCTACTGGGGCGACGAGCGCCTCGTTCCGTATGCCGATCCGCACAGCAACTTCGGCAACGCCCGCCGCGATCTGCTCGATCCGCTCGAGATCGATCCGCACCGGCGGTTCCCGATCGCGGTCGAGCCGAGCGCCGCCGCGGCCGCCGACGCCTACGAGCCGATCGTCGCCGCCGCGCTCGCCCACGGACCGTTCGACGTCGTCTCGCTGGGGGTCGGCGCCGACGGCCACACCGCCTCGATCTTCGAGCCCGAGCCGGCGTCCGGCGCCGACGGCAGGCTGGTGCGGGCGACCCATGCTCCGGTGGCGCCCCATCCGCGGGTGACGCTCACCACCGCGGCGCTGACCCGCGCCCGGTGCGTGCTGTTCCTCGCCTGCGGCCCGTCGAAGGCGGAGGTGATCGGTCGGGTCCTCGACGGCGACGACCGGCTCCCGGCGGCGGGCATCGCCGGCGACGAGGCGACGATCTGGTGCCTCGACGCCGCGGCCGCCGCGAGCTGTCGAAGGGCGGAGGCCGGATGAGCGCCCGCCGCACGATGGCCGCCGGTGGATTCGGCGGCGGGCTGACCCAGCCGGTGCCGCCGGACATCTGGTGGCTGCTGGGGTGTGTCTTCGCGACCTACTCTCTGCGCTTCTTCGAGACCACCGCCTGGCTGCCGCGCCTGCTCGAGCTGACGCCGGCCGTGTGGCAGACCGGCTTCGTCTGGCAGGTGGTGACCTACGCTTTCGTCGGCAGCCGCCAGTCGGGGCTGTGGCTGATGGTGGCGCTGCTGATCCTCTACATGTTCGCCGGCGAGGTGCGACGGCGCCTCGGCCGCGTCGGGTTCTGGAAGCTGCTGGTGACGGCGGTCGCGGTCGGCGGCGGGACCGCGGTGGTGGTGCAGCTGGCGGCCAACGCCATCAGCGGCGACTGGGGGAGCGGCGCCTTCCCGATCCTGCAAGGAGAGCGCATGCTGCTCGCCGTGCTGATCGCCGCCTTCGCCACCCTCGCGCGCGACGCGGTCATCCTGCTGTTCTTCGTGCTGCCGATCCGCGCGGCGTGGTTCCTCGGGCTCGAGCTGATCTTCGCCTTCCTCGCCTTCCTGTCGACCCGCGACCTCGCCGGCATGCTGGGCGTGTGGGCGGCGGTCGCCTTCACCTGGGGCACCCTCTCGGGTGGACCTCGCGGGCGAGGAGCCGTGCGCGAGCTGTGGCTCCGCTTGCAGGAGCGGTGGTTCCGCTTCCGCCTCCGCCAGGCGCGCCGCAAGCGAGGGCTCGAGGTGCTGCCGGGCGGCAAGGAGGACGACTGGCTCCACTGAGGCCCGCGGGGCGGGCCGGCGTCACTGAGGCCCGCGGGGCGGGCCGGGGTCAACCTCCGGAGCTGTAGGTGACGTTCACCGAGGTGACGCCGTTCTCCTCGCCGACGATGACGCTCACCGAGTCGCCGTTCGCCCGCCCGCCGACCGAGCCGCCGCTCGCGCCGCCGGAGGAGTAGGTCGACTTCGAGACCTCGTAGCCGAGACCGGTCAGCTCGCGCTCGTAGAAGTCGAGCACCTGCGCGACCGACTGGTCGGTGGTGAAGCGGAAGGCACCCGACTCCTGCTCGCCCTGCTGGGTGCGGAAGATCCCCTCCGGCTCCGACGAGCCGGGCGGCATCGGCAGGTCCGGGATGTCGTCGCCGTCGCCGGCGCCGAAGATCTGGGTCACCTCCCCTTCGCTGTCGCGCATCGTCACCGTGCCGGCGTCCTCCCCGTCGGGGGCGCCGAAGCCGATCTCTCCCTCCTCGGTGCGGATGGTGAAGCCCTCCTCGCCGAAATCGGACCAGTCGAGCGTCATCTCCTCGCCGGTGCGGGTGTTGCGGACGGTGATCGTCTCCGCGTCCTCGTCGGTGTCGACGAGCTCGAGGTCCGGGTTGGCACGGACCGCGATCTCCGCCATCGTCCGTGCCGGGTTCTCCCGGAAATCCTCCCCGAACTCGGACGCCTTCTTGGCGACGAAGAGCCCACACGCCCCCATCGCCAGCACGACCAGCAGCAGGAAGCCGAGGCAGCCGATCAGGATCCAGGCGATCGGGCTGAGGCCCTTCTTCTCCGGCTGCACGGGGGGCGGTGCGGGGGGTGGCGTCTGCGGCTCGGACATCGGAGATCCTCCTC
>JBPEXA010000708.1:0-6503 GCA_052032135.1 Thermoanaerobaculia bacterium
AGGGGGGAGTGCCCGGAGTGGTCGCCAGCGCCGTCGTTCGACTGCCCCGGCCGCGGCGGTCGAAGGTCCGCAACCGCACCGTCTCGGCATCGACCTGCAGCGGCCCGTCGTAGAGCACGGAGCTCTCGGTCGGCTCGCTGCCGTCGGTCGTGTAGCGGATCTCGAGACCGGGGAAGGCGACATTCGCCTCGAGAAGGCCGTCGTTCCACCTCGCTCCCGGCGGTGGCAGGCGATAGTCGACGCCGCCATGGAGACGGTCGAGGCGGGGCAGCTCGCGACGACCCAGCCGGTGGGCGAAGTCGCTCCAGCCGGCTTGCCGGAGCCGATCGCGCTCCGCTCCCGCCGGCACCGACAGCCAGGCCGGCGGCTGCGCCCACGCCCGCTCGGCCAGGCCGAGGAGCTTGGGAAACGCTAGAGACTGCATGCGCGAGGCGTCGCCGGCGTTCTCGCCCCAGATCTGGCCCTGGATGCCGAGGATGCCGGCCTTCCCCCTCGCGGTGAGACGCTGTCGGCTCGCCAGATACTCGGGAGCCAAAGGCTGGCCCATCAGATCGGATCCGGCGGTGCTGTAGATGTCGAAAGGGGCGAACTCCCAGGCCTTCCGGGTGTCGACGAACCCCGCCCAGGCGTAGCCCGGCTCCCGCGGGTCTTTGTCGTAGGCGAGGTCGAAGTAGAGGTTGGTGGCGTTGCACAGCACCACGTCGAAGCCGGCGTTGGCCAGCCGGTAGCCGACGTCCTCGGACCCCCACCCCCAGACGTTGTTCCACACGTAGGGGCGCACGCCGCCGCCCGCACGCTCCACCGCCGGGCGCTTGGCGCCGCCGTCGCTCTCGGCGAGGGCGATCTCCTCCCACCCGGCGGTGATCAGTCCGCGGTCGTCGAGCAGCTCGTGCACCCGGTGGAAGAAGTAGTCGCCGAGATCGGCGACCGACTCGACCGCGTCCTCCGCCGCGACGAGGCGCGCGCACGCCGGTGACGCCTCCCAGACGCCCTCGGGGACCTCGTCGCCGCCGATGTGGATCGCCGTCAACGGCACGGCGGCCTCCGCGTAGAGATCGACCAGCTCGTCGAAGACGCGCGCGACGAAGCGATAGGTCGAGGGGAGGCATGGATTGATCACGTTGTCGGTCCACCCCTGCACCGAGCGGTAGTGCGACCGATCCTCCGGGTCGTCGAGTCGGAACGCCTCCGCCTCCTCGGTGCGACCCGCAGCCGCGAGACGATCGGCGCGCACCGCCATCGCCCGCACCGCCGCGCGGGCGTGGCCGGGCATGTCGATCTCGGGGATCACCTCGATGTGGCGAGCCGCGGCATGGCGGAGGATGGCGACGAAGTCCTCCCGGGTGTAGTGCCCGCTGCCGGGCGCCACCCCTGGATCCGGGCCCGAGCCGAAGGAGGGCGGGAGCAGGTCGGTGGCGCCCGCGACATGGCCGCGGCGGCCGCCGACCTCGACCAGTTCCGGCAGCCCGCGCACGGCGAGCCGCCACCCCTCGTCATCCGTCAGATGGAAGTGGAAGCGGTTGAGCTTGTAGAGCGCGGCGAGGTCGATCAGCGTTTCGACCGCGGCGCGCGCCTGGAAGTTGCGGGCGACGTCGAGGTGCACCCCGCGGTAGCGGAAGCGCGGAGCGTCGGCCACCCGCACCTCGGGGACGAGGACCGCCGCTTCCCGACCGGACACCGCGCCCGGCGGCAGCAACGTCCGCAGGCTCTGGATGCCGTAGAAGACGCCGGCCCGATCGCTACCGACGATCTCGATCCCGCGGTCGGCATCGACCACCAGGCTGTACGCCTCGTCACCGTCCGCCCGCCGGACACCGTCGACGTCCAGCTCGGCGATCCGCAGCACGATCTTCGTCCCTTCGCCTTCGAGGTCGACCGCGGTCGAGGCGACCGCCTTCAGGGCGTCCCTCAGCCGGGCGGCCTCGGGCTCGAGGCCCGGCGCGGCGTCGATCTCGAACCGGCCGTCGAGCGACAGGCTCCCGGGGCCCGTCTCGAAGCGCAGCGGTGTCGGCAGGATCGGCACCAGCGGGCCGGGCGGCGTCACCAGCTCGGCGTTGGCGGCGTATCGCGACGCCGCGGTGGGGACGGGGACCCGGTCGGCCGCCGTCCGCCGCACCCGGTCGAGCGGGATCGGCGCCACCGACATCGTCGCCGCCGGCTCCACCCGGGCGCTCCCTCCCTCCTCGAAGACGAAGTACGGCCCCGCCGGCGCGTCCGACTCCTTGATCAGCCATCCGGGGGCGGTGAAGGTGATGCGGCGGCTCCCGCCCGCGGCCAGCGGCCGGAAGCCGGCCGTGGGGGCGAGCCGCCGCAGGTCGCCGTTGACCCTCGCGATCGTCACCTCTCCCGCCACGCTCTTCGCATCCGGAACCGGCAGGAAGTTGAAGTAGAGCGCCCAGCCGCGATCGCCCAGCGTCGCCTCTCCGCGGTTGTGGAGGGTGATCGCGGCGGCGAAGCGGTCCTCGCCGTCGACCACGTTGTCGAGCAGCTCGAAGCCGATCGCGAGGTCCGAGCCGGCGATGCGGTCGCCCTCGGGGGCGCACGCGCACAGCATCGCCGCCACCACCGCGCCGAGCACGGCCGATCTGTTAGAAAGCGACCACCGCATGGCAGCGCCCTCCGATCGCCTGGCCTCGCTCGACGCCTTTCGCGGCTTCACCATCGGCGCGATGATCCTCGTCAACAATCCGGGGACTTGGCAAGCCGTCCACCCACCGCTGGCGCACGCCGAGTGGCACGGGTGGACGCCCACCGACCTCATCTTCCCCTTCTTCCTCTTCGTCGTCGGGGTGGCGATGGCGTTCTCGCTGCCGGCGCGGCTGCAGCGCAGCGGACGGCGGGGGGTGATGGCCCACGTCGCGAGGCGCAGCGCCGTCATCTTCGCCCTCGGTCTGCTGCTCAACGCCTTCCCCGACTTCGCGCTCGGCGAGCTGCGGGTGGCGGGGGTGCTGCAACGGATCGCGGTGGTCTATGTCGCCGCCTCCGCCGCCTTCCTGACGATGTCGAAGCGCGCCCTCGCCTGGCTGACGGTCGCCATCCTCGTCGGCTACTGGTTGCTGATGACGCTCGTCCCGGCGCCGGGGCAGGCGAGCGCGAATCTGACGCCGGACGGCAGCCTGGCGGCGTGGGTCGATCGGCTGCTGCTGCCCGGCCGCATGTGGCAGGGCACCTGGGATCCGGAGGGCATCGCCAGCACCGTCCCGGCGATCGCCACCACGCTGCTCGGGCTCTTCACCGGCTACTGGCTGAAGTCCGGCCGGGAGCGCAACGAGATCGCCGCCGGCCTCTTCACGGCGGGCTGGGCCGGCATCCTCGCAGGCCTCGCCTGGGACCTCGTCTTCCCGATCAACAAGAATCTGTGGACGAGCTCCTACGTGCTGTTGACGGCGGGCCTGGCGCTCGAGGGGCTGGCGGTCTGCTACTGGCTGATCGACGTCCAGGGTCGACGCCGCTGGGCGATGCCGGCGATCGTGCTCGGCCTCAACCCCCTCGCCCTCTACGTCGCCTCGAGCCTCGTCGCCAGCCTCATCGCCACCGTCCCGTTCGGAGACACCACCCTCAAAGGGGCGATCTACGCGAGCCTCTTCGCGCCCTGGGCGTCCGCCGCCAACGCCTCGCTGGCGTTCGCCGTCGCGTACGTCGCGGTGTGGCTCGGCGTCGCCTGGCTCCTCTACCGCCGGCGGATCTTCCTGAAGATCTAGCGGCGCGCGGACGCTGGCCGACAGGTGCGGAGCCGCATCAGCCGCGACCCCCGGAGGAAACCGGCGGCGGTCTTCTCCGCCTCCTCGAGCCTGCCGGAGCCACCCGCATGCCACGCTGTAACCGCCCCTTCATGCCGAACCCGCATGCTATTGCCGTAGCGGGCGTCATCATGATGGTGAGAGAACGAGCTGCCAGCCACGCCGGGAGATGGCTCTCCGTGGCCGTCGCGATCCTGCTCGCCGGCAGCTCGGCGACCCGCGCGGCGCCGGCCCACGGCGGCACGATCCACCCGCGCGTCCTCTGGCAGGTGATGATGCCCGGCGTCTCGACGACCAACTACGTCACCGTCGCGCCCGACGGCACGATCTACGCCAACAACGGCGACCGGTTGCTGGCTGTCGACGCCGACGGCAGCGTGCTGTGGGAGCGGCCGAACACCGGCCAGGACTACGCGCGGCCGATCAACGTCGACGACGAGGGCCGGATCTACACCGGCGGCCTCGGCAGCGGCCAGATCACCGCCCTCGAGCCGGACGGCAGCCCGCGGTGGACCTACACCCCCGACGCTGGAGCGGGGCTCCTGGCGGGGCCCAGCCTGGGGCCGGACGGCAACGTCTACGCCATCGCCGACGATCTCGGCACCTACGCGGTCGACGGCAACGGCGACCTGCTGTGGATCGGCGAGTACGAGATCTCGACCTCCCTCAACAACGCGCCGCTGGTCTTCGACGATCACCGCTTCTTCGCCGGCATCGACCACTCGGGCGGATTCCCTTCACTGCACGTCTACGACCGCAGCGACGGGTCGGAGATCTGGGGCAGCGCGGGGCTCGGCATCCCGTGGAACGGTTATCCGGCGATCGATCCCGCGGGCAGGGTCATCGGTCGCCGCTGGACCGGCTGGATCCAGGCGCTCGATCCCGCGGACGGTGAGGTGCTCTGGTTCACCCAGCACCCGGGTGTCGGCCAGGTTCTCGCCTGGCCCGCCGTGGGGACGGACGGGGCGATCTACACCGGCGACAGCTTCGGCCTCGAACTCTGGTCGCTGGCGCCCGACGGCAGCACCCGCTGGGTCCTGCCCGCCGAGGACGGTTCGATGCTCAAGGTCGACGTCGCGCCCGACGACTCGACGGTGATCACCAGCGGCTGGCTCGGTGTCGGCTACGTCCGCGGCTACGACCCCGAGGACGGCTCGCTCCTCTGGCACATCGAGCTGCCCGACGAGAGCGGCCTCTCCCAGTACGTCTCCGGCTTCGAGGTCGCCTTCTCGGCCGACAGCCGGACCGCCTACGTGGTGACCAACTTCGCCGGCTCCGAGGTCGATCACGGCTACCTCTACGCGATCACCCTCGACCCGCCGGTGATCTTCGCCGACGGCTTCGAGAGCGGCGACACCTCCGCCTGGTCGACGACCACGCCCTAGACCGCACTCCCACGCCGCGACGCGTCGTGGTGCACCGCTCGAGCGCCGTGGAGGAGGTCGCTGGTCGTTCGAACCTCGCTGTGGGTCGAAGTGCCTTCCAACATTTCTTTAAGGTTGTATTTGGCAGAGTTGACAAACCTTGCCCTTGTGGCGTACTCCACAGTACACTTGAGTGTGGACTAGTTCACAATCAATTGAAGGCACCGCCAGGGGGGGTGCGGTGGGGGGTTCCGACGGACATACGACCGACGGCAGGGTCCTTCGTGCCACTCGCGCACGGATGGGCGACAACCCCTTGAGAGTATCGGCGCGGGAGGTTGTCCGTCATGCGACGTCACCGGCCGTCCTGACCGACGCCAACAACCGGATCCTGGACCTCAACGACCCTGCTCGTCAGCTGCTCGAGCTGGGCTCGCGGGCAGCGGTCGAGGGCCGGAACCTGTTCAAACTGCTGCGAGCGCGAGATGCCTCCGGCAACCGCCTGGCGGCCGAGCCCCTCGATTTTTGGGAGCAGCTGATCCGCGGTGAGGAGGTCAGGAGGTTCGAGCTCCGCGCCAGCAGGATCTCGGGACAGGCTCTGCGGCTGTCGGTAGCGGTGATTCTCATCCTCGAGCCCGAGCCCTCTCGCTACAAGATCGTCTACATGCTGCGGTCCCTGGAAGAGCGTGAGAAGGTGGCTTCCGCCGCCGGGGGGCGGGGAAACGGCGGAGCTCCCGAGGCAGACCATTCCCTCACGAAGCGCCAGATCGAAGTGCTGCGGGCGCTGTCGCTGGGAAGGTCCGTCATCGAGATCAGTCAGGATCTCGGCGTCAGCGTCCACACCGTGCGCGCCCATCTGCGCAACATCTTCGAGAGGCTCAGCGTCCACAGCCAGGCGGAGGCAGTAGCCCGCGCATTCCAGAGCCATCTTCTCTGAGCAGCCGGTCCCTCACCGCCTGGATTGGGTCTCCGGACCTCCTCGCCTCCCACGAAGGCCTCGAAACTACTCCCATCGGCTCGCCGAGTAGCGCACCTGAGCTACGGCCGTAGTCTCTCTGCTCTATTCCGCTAACTCTCTGCCATTGCTAGGGTTTTTGGAAACCCCAGACGACTGCGGCACAGAGTTATCCTGCGGCGAGGTTGGTGCAAGACCGCTCGCCCGCCGGTCAGAGGAGGCTGTCGATGACCAGCAATCGCCACCCCGCGTCTTTCGCGTGCGTCGTCACCGCGCTCGCGATGCTCTCCCTTTTGCCGGCCGCCGGCTCGGCCCAAGGTCCGCCCGGCCGGGTGACCGACGATCTGAAGGTGCTGTACACCTTCGACCAGGGCGACGGCGCCACCGTGTTCGACGTCTCTGGAGCAGCGCCGGCGCTCGACCTGGCGATCGAGGATCCGGCCA
>JBPEXA010000709.1:0-1695 GCA_052032135.1 Thermoanaerobaculia bacterium
GCCCTCCTCGCTCTGCTCGGAGCGATCCTGGCGCTCTTCGGCCTCGTCGGGATGGTCCGTCCGTCGACCTTCCTCGAGACCATCGCCGGATGGCCGCCCGGCAAGCGCTGGACGTCGGCGATCGTCAGCCGGCTGGTGCTCGGCGGCACCGCGCTCGCCGCCGCCGCCGACACCCTCCATCCGCCGCTGGTGATGGCGTTCGGCTGGCTGGTGCTCGTGGCCGCCATCGCGCTGCTACTGATCGGCCCCCGCCGCCTCGACGCGATGGTCGACTGGTGGCTGCGCATGCCGGCCGCGACGGTCGCCTTCGGCTTCGCTCTCGGCGTGTTGCTCGGCGCGTTCCTGGTCTACACTGCGCTCTGGTAACCCAAGGAGCCGGCGCCGCCGGCTCGACGTCCGTCTGCTGCCCAAGGAGTCTCGTCATGCGACCGTCTCGCCCGTCGTCGTGGATCCTGTCGTCGATCGTCTTCGCGACCGTCACCGCCGCCGCTGCCGATGCCGGCAGCTGGCCCCACCTGCGGGGGCCCGACCTCGACGGCCGCATCGCGGCGGAGGTCCCCGACCGGCCCGGGCTCGCCGTCGACTGGCGGGTACAGCTCGGCTCCGGCTATTCCGGCATCGCCGTCGCCGACGGCCGTGCGGTCACCGCCTTCACCGACGGCGAGTCGGACGTGGTGGCGGCCTTCGATCTCGCCACCGGCCGGGAGCTGTGGCGCCACACGGAAGGGTCGATCAACCGCGGTCGCGACGGGTCCGATGACGGACCGCTGTCGACGCCGTCGATCGACGGCGGCACGGTCTACTTCGTCGGCGCCAAGGGGAAGCTGACCGCGCTCTCGCTCGAGGACGGCAGTCCGGTGTGGGAGCGCAACCTGGTGACGGAGTTCGACGCCGTGACGCCCGCTCACGGCTTCACCACCACCCCGGTCCTCGTCGACGGCAAGCTGATCGTGCTCACCGGCGGCCCGGACGGCCGGGCGGTGAGCGCCTTCGATCCCGGCGACGGCCGTACGCTGTGGTCGGTCGGCAGCGACCGCGTCGACGAGCAGACACCGATCCCGATGACGCTCGCCGGTCGCGAGCAGGTGGTGGCGGTGAGCGGCAAGACGATGCGCGGCATCGACCCGAGCGACGGCGCCACCCTCTGGGAGCACACCTTCGACGAGGACGCCTGGGTCGGTGCGGCGACACCGACCTTCGCCGGCGACGACCGGTTCCTGCTGTTCGCCAGCGGCGAAGCGGTCGTCTTCGAGGTGACCGCCGACGGGGACGCGTTGTCGGTCGCCGAGGCGTACCGCTCGAAGGCGCTCGGCAACACCTACGCGCTCCCCGTCTACCACGACGGCCACCTCTACGGCTTCCGCGGCCAGGTGCTGAGCTGCATGCGCGCCGACGACGGCGAGCGGGTGTGGCGGTCGCGCCCGCCCGGCGGCCGCGGCCTCATCCTGGTCGACGACAAGCTGGTGATCTTCGGCGCCGACGGCCGCGTGGTGATCGCCGAGGCGTCGCCCGACGGCTATCGCGAGCTCGATCGCGTCGAGGCGCTCGGCGCCAGCAGCTACACCTGGCCCGCCTACGCCGACGGCCGCATCCTGGTCCGTAACCTCGACGAGCTGGCCGCGGTGCGGCTGACCGGCGCCGACGCGGCGCGGGCGGCGCGCACCACGGCGGCCGCCCGCGACAGCGAGTTCGGCC
>JBPEXA010000071.1:0-3565 GCA_052032135.1 Thermoanaerobaculia bacterium
CCAGTTCTCCTGCGCCTTTAGGTAGGCCTGGTACGCCTCGAGGTTGTCGGTCGGCCGGGCCTCGACCTCCGCCCGCTCGGGCGCCAGCAGGGTGAGGTCGAGCTCCTCGATGACGTGGTTGGCGATCTCCGCCTGGATGGCGAAGACGTCGGCGAACTCGCGCTCGACGGCGTCCGACCACAGCTGGGTGTCGTCGGCCACTCGCACCAGGTTGGGGGTGATGCGCACCCGGCTGGCGCCGTCGGCGCCCTTCGCCCAGCGGACGGTGCCCTCGATGACGTAGTCGACGCCGAGCTCGCGACCGACCTCCTGGAGCGTCTTGTCGGTGCCGGCGTAGCGTTGCGCGCTGGTGCGCGAGATGACACCGAGATCGGCGATCCGCGCCAGCCGCGAGGTGAGCTCGTCGGTCATGCCGGCGGCGAAATAGGCGTCCTCGGCCTCGCCGAGGTTGGCGAACGGCAGCACCACCAGCGTCTTGCGCTCCGGGAGCTCGGCGGCGGCGGTGGTCGGTGCCGGCGGCTCCCCATCGTCGCCTCGGCCGACGACCAGCAGGGTCGCGGCGAGGGCCGCGGCGGCGACGATCGCCGCCAGCGCCGCCCCCGCCCACCGCGTCCGCCCCGGCGGGCTCGGCGCCTCCGCCACCCGCGACGCCCCGGTCTCGACCTCGCGGCGCAGCCCTTCGAGCTCGTTCTTGACGTCGAGCGCCGCCTGGTAGCGCTTCCGCGGGTCCTTCTCCAGGCAGCGGTGGATGATGCGGCCGAGGTGGTGCGGCAGCTCGTCCTTGATCTGGTAGACGGCGGGGGGATCATCGCGCAGGATCGCCGACAGCAGCTCCGCCGAGCTGGCGCCGGCGAACGGGCGGCGGCCGGTCGCCATCTCGTAGAGCAGGGTGCCGAGCGAGAAGATGTCGCTGCGGGCGTCGACCGTCTCGCCGCGCGCCTGCTCCGGCGACATGTAGCGCACCGTGCCGACCACCACCCCTTCCTGGGTGATCGCCGCGGTCATCGCCTGCGTGGCGTCGTCGACCCCCTCCCCGGCCGCCCGCGGGTCGAGGCGGGCGAGGCCGAAGTCGAGGACCTTGACGCGGCCGTCGCGACTCACCATTACGTTGGCCGGCTTGAGGTCGCGGTGGGTGATGCCGGCCTCGTGGGCCGCCGCCACCGCATCGGCAATCGGGATGGCGAGCTCGAACAGCCGCTCGAGCTCGAGGCCGCCGTCGGGGATCTGCCGATCGAGCGACGTCCCCTCCACCAGCTCCATGGTGAGGAAGTGGACGCCGTCGGCCTCCTCGACCGAGTGGAGGACGACGATGTTCGGATGGTTGAGGCCGGCGACCAGCTTCGCCTCGCGGGTGAACCGCTCGAGCCGCTCGTCGTCGGCGGCCATTTCGGCGGGCAGCACCTTCAGCGCGACGTCGCGGTCGAGGCGGGTGTCGCGGGCGCGGTAGACCACCCCCATGCCCCCTTCTCCGAGCTTGTCGGTGATCTCGTAGTGCGCCAGCCGCGTGCCGATCAAGGTGGAGCGATTGTACGGCAGCCATCGCCGCCGTCCGATGCCGTCGAGCGGCGGTGGTAGACTCGACTCGTCCTTCGATCGTTGGGGTTTGAACAAGGGGAGATCGTTGGTTACCAGAGGGACGGGTCCGGAGAGCGACAAGGAGAAGGGCGAGATCGCCTCGATCGAGGTGATGCTCATCCTGAGCATCCTCGTCGTCGGCATGATCGTCGGCGCCTCGGCGGTGCGCATCGCGCTGGTGATGGAGCTCGAGGACGTCGCGAAGGCGTTCGGCGCGGTCAACCAGGGCTACCAGGCGAGCGGCGAGGCCGGTCACCACGCGAGTCGCACCGGCTCCTCGTTCGAGGACGCCCCCGACACTTCGGATCTCGGCAGCGCGGTCGTCATTCCGCCGGTCGTCGAAGGCTACTGATCGACCGGCCGTGAGAGGCCTCGCCGCGCGGCTGCGGCCGATCCTGCTCGGCATCCTGCTGCTGTCGCCGCTGGCGGTCACGCTCGGCTGGCACCGCCACCGGCTCGACATGACCGGCACGCCGTTGACGCCGTCGACGCTCCTGATGCTCGTCGCCGCGCTGCTGGCGCTGACCGGCCTCGCGCTGCTGGCGACCCCCCGCGCGGCCAAGCTCGACCGCGGCGTCCGGCACGACCTCGCCGCCTCGCTCCTCGTCTTCGTCAGCCTGCTCGGCCTGCTCTGGCTCACCAACCTGCCCACCGCGCAGCCGGGCAACCACTCGTTCGGCTGGGAGTACGGCTTCATCGCGGAAGCGTTGGCGGAGGGTCGTGGATTCGCCGATCCGTTCGGCGCGCCGACCGGCGCGACCGCCTGGATGCCGCCCGCCTATCCGCTGTTGCTCGCCGGGCTGTTCGTGGTCTTCGGCGTCAAGACGCAGCTGGCGCTGTCGGCGCTGATGCTGATCAAGGCTGCCGGGCTGGCGTTCGCCTTCTTCCTGCTCCTGCGACTGTTCACGGAACGCCGTGCGCGCATCCTGCTGGCGGCCCCCTACCTCCTGCTGCTGGGGATCCTCCCATCGACGCTGCTCGAGATGCACGACGTCTGGCTGACCACGGTGCTGTCCGCCTGCCTGGTCCACGCCCTCGCACGGCGCTCCCGGGGGGGCGGAGCCGGCCCGCTCGTCGTCCTCACGGCGCTGCTGCCGATGGCCAATCCGGCCCTCTGGCTGGCGGCGCTCGCCGGCTGGACGTGGCTCGCCTGGCGAACCGCGTCGGGGCGTCGGGCGGTGGTGCGACAGGGAGCGATCGCGCTCGCGTTGTCGACCGTCGCGATGGCCGCCTGGGGCCTGCGCAGCGAGCGAGCGCTCGGCCGCGTCCTGCCGCTCAAGTCCAACCTCTGGTACGACTTCGTGCAGGCCAACGTGCTCGACGGTGACGGCGTCCCCACCTACTCGACCTTCTTCAGCCGCCACCCGATCTTCAACACCGCGGCTCGCGAGCGGTACCTCGAGGTCGGCGAGGCGGCGGCGACCCGCGAGCACCGACGGCGGGCGCTCGATCACCTGCGCGCTCATCCGGGCGACGTGGCCGCCAACATCGCCCGGCGCGCCCGCAACGCCTTCCTGCTGCTGCAGCCGCCCAACGACCTCGAGGCGGCGAGCGGCCTCGCCGAGGCCGACCTCGAGCGGCTGATCGCGGCCGGACACGTCGCGGTGCAGCAGCACACGCGCGAAAGCCCGCGGCCGCACTCCAGCTTCCTGTGGGTGACGCTCGACCGGCCCGAGAGCGAGGTGCTCTCGACCGTTCGCTCGCTCGACCTCGACGAGCCCTACCGCGCACTGGGAGACTGGCGACGCGCGCGGCAGCTCTCCCGCGAGCGCCGCTCGGAGCTGCGCGGCATCGTGCAGCGCGCGGCGATCTCCACCGTGCCGACGGGGATGGCGCTGATCGGGTTGCTGCTGCCGGTCGTTCGCCGCGACCCCCGGTTCCAGGCGGCGATCGTCGTCTGGCTCAGCTACCTCGCCCCCTACGTGGCGGTGTCGCACTACGCGCGGTACCAGGCCGCGGTCGCCTGGCTGACGTTGATGATGGCGGCACT
>JBPEXA010000710.1:0-2014 GCA_052032135.1 Thermoanaerobaculia bacterium
GAGCTCTTCCAGATGATCGACGATCCCGTCGAACGTCTGCAGCCGGTAGGGGAAGGTCCCGATGAGGTAGTTGCGGGCGTCGGCGACCTCGTCTTCGGCGGGCGGCGTGGCGACCAACCGCTCGAGCTCGCCGAGGATCTCGCCGGTGGCGACACCGACCGACTCGGTGTCGACCGCGCAACCGATGGTGAAGGGGCCCGGCCCACGACGGCCGGAGAGGCGGCACGACACGCCGTAGGTCACTCCCAGCCGCTCGCGAAGAGTGAGGTTCAGCCGGCTGACGAACTTGCCGCCGAGGAGCAGCGTCACCACCCGCTTGGCGACGTACTCGGGGTCGGTGCGCTCGGGGCCGGCGCGGGCGACCCGCAGCTCGGTCTGAGCGCCCTCGGGGCGGTCGATGATCACGACTCGGGTGACGCCCGCCGGAGGCCGCGGGATCGCCAGCATCTCGGCCGCCGGCGCCGTCGTCCAGTCGGCGAGGCCGTCCTCGGCCCAGCGGGCGAGCCGGTCGAGGGTGACGTCGCCGGCGGCGACCAGGGAAGTGCGCTCGGGCGCGATCCTCCGCTCGTGCCAGTCGAAGAGGTGACGACGCTCGACGGAGGCGATCCCCTCCGGGGTCCCGAGGTAGGTGTCGCCGTACGGGTGGTCGTCACCGTAGACGAGAGCGGCGGCGGCGCGCGCGGCGGCGAAGGCCGGGAGCGTGCGTCGGTGCGAGAGGTCGGCGAGCCGCATCGCCCGCAGCCGCTCGAGCTCGCTCTCGGGCATCGACGGCTCCCGCAGCAGGCTCGCGAGCAGATCGGCCATCGCTTCGGTGTGGGTCTCGAGGGCGCTCGCCGACAGATAGACGCCGTCCCAGTCGCAGGTCGTCACCAGGTGGGCGCCGCGCCGCTCGACGTTGTCGGCGATCTCCTGCGCCCCCAGCGCTCCAGTCCCCTCGTCGAGCATCCCGGACGCCAGGGCGCTGATGCCGCGGGCGTCGAGCGGATCGAGATCGGCGCCGCCGCGCACCACGAAGCCGAGCTGGACGATGGGGAAGGTGGCGTCGGTGGCGACGACGATCTCGATGCCGTTGGCGAGGGTGACCCGATCGACCGGCGGGAAGGCGAAGGCGCGCACGGCACCCGACGACGGCGGGCGATCGCGCCGGACGGTCAAGTCCGCTCCTTCGGCACGACGAAGACCACCGCCCGGTCGGCGGGGTCGACCCGCTCGCGGGCGAAGCGCTCGACGTCGCTCGGGGCGATCGCCGACGTCCACTCGAGCCGTTCCCGGTAGCGGGCCGGATCGCCGAGGAAGGTGGTGCTCTGGGCGAGGACGTCGGCGCGGTTCTCGAGGCTCTGGAGCTGATCGCAGTAGGCGGTGGTCAGGCGGTTGCGGCTGCGCTCGAAGGCGGCATCGGGCAGCGGAGCGGAGCGCGCCGCGTCGAGGTGGCTGTCGACCGCCGCCAGCAGCGCCTCGGGGTCGGTTCCGGGCCGCCCGGTGGCGGTCAGCAGCAGGCTTCCCTCCAGCTCGGTCGGCAGCGCTCCGGCGGAGACGCTCTGCGCGATCTGCCGCTCGTAGACCAGGTCGCGCACCATCGGGCTCGATTTGCCCGCCGCCAGAGCGGTGGCGAGCATGTCGGCGAGCAGCCAGTCGCGATCGCCGAACGGCGGGGTGCGGTAGGCGAGATAGATCCGCGGCAGCTCGACGTCGTCGGGCAGCACCGTCCGCCGTTCGCCGTCCGGCCGCTCGACGGGGGCGACCACCGGGGGGGGCGGCGGGCCGGCGGGGAGCTCGCCGAAGTACGCGTCGATCCAGTCGAGCGCCCGGTCGCGGGCGAAGCTCCCGGCCAGCGTCAGCACCGCGTTGTTCGGTCGATAGTAGGTGTCGAAGAAGTCTCGGACGTCTTCGAGCGACGCCGCGGCGATGTCGGCCATGGTGCCGATCACCGGCCAACCGTAGGGATGAGGGGCGGGAAACAGGAGGTCGAACAGGCGCTCGAAAGCGACTCCGTACGGCTGGTTGTCGATGCGCT
>JBPEXA010000711.1:0-2787 GCA_052032135.1 Thermoanaerobaculia bacterium
CAAGACCCTGAACATCTGCTCGAACTCGTCGGCCATCACGTAGGTGAGGGGCGACGAGAACCCCTGCTTGCTGCGGCCGAGCGTCGCCTCCGGCACGTAGCGCCGTGCGAGCTGTTTCTCGATGAACCGCAGCCGGCGGCCGCGGATCTTCGACCGCGGCGGCAGCGAGGCGCAGAACTGCGCGAGCTCGTGGTCGAGGAACGGGCTGCGCGCCTCGAGGCCGTGGGCCATCGTCATGCGGTCGAGGATCATCACCGGGTGATCGGGCATCCGCACCCGGCTGTCCGAGTGCAGCATCCGGTCGACCAGCTCGCGAGCGTTGTCGGCCTCGAAGTAGTGGCGGACGGCCGCCGTCGGATCGGCGCCCTCCATCCGCTGCCGGTAGGCGTGGGAGCAGACGCGGCTGCGCCACGGCTCGGAGAAGTAGAAGTAGCCGAGACTGTGCGCGTACCGCTCGGCGCCGTCGAAGAACGACATGCGGTGCATCCACCGCAACTGGTGACCGCGGCTGCGATACCAGCGCCCCGCCGACACCGACTCGATCATCGGCTGCAGCACAGCCCGCCGGAACCACGCCGGGAGCATGGCGTAGTAGCGCGTCGCCAGGTTGCCGAAGTAGCGGTCGTAGCCGCCGAAGAGCTCGTCACCGCCGTCGCCGCCGAGCACCACCTTCACCTCCCGGCGGGTCGCCTCGGAGAGGTGGTAGACGCACAGCGCCAGCGGGTCGGACGGCTCGTCGAGCTTGTCGACCACCTCGGGGAGCGAGTGCACGAACGACGGGTGCACCTCGATCCGACGGTGCTCGGTGCCGTAGCGGCGGGCGACGAGCTCGCCCCAAGGCGCTTCGGAGTAGTCGCCGTAGCGGATGTCGCCGGTGAAGGTCTTGAACGGGCCGTCGGTGGCGGCCGCCATCATGCCGACGACGATGCTCGAGTCGAAGCCGCCGCTGAGGAAGGCGCCGACCGGCACGTCGCTGACCAGGTGGTAGCGGACCGCCTCCTGCGCCCGCCGATCGAGCTCGTCGAGCAGCTCCTCGTCGCTGCCGCCGAGCTTCGGCTCGTACTCGAGCTGCCAGTAGGGCTCGATCGTCAGCTCGCCGTTCTCGAGCACCAGCCGGTGCCCGGGCGGCAGCTTGCGGATGCGCCGGAACATCGACCGCGGCGGGGTGATGATGCGGATCGTCAGGTACTCCCACAGCGCCGCCTCGTCGAGCTCCCGCAGCTCCGGATCGAGCGCCAGGAGGCCCTTGATCTCCGACGCGAAGGCGAACCTGCCGGCGTGGTGGGTGTAGTACAGCGGCTTCTGACCGAGGTGATCGCGGGCGATCAGCAGCCGCCGTCGCCTCGAGTCCCACAGTGCGAAGGCGAACATCCCCCGCAGCCGGGTGACCATGTCATCGCCCAACTCGTCGTAGAGGTGCAGCAGGATCTCGGTGTCGGATCCGGTCTGGACGCACGAGGGATCGGCGAGCTGCGAGCGCAGCTCGCGGTAGTTGTAGATCTCCCCGTTGAAGGTGACGTGCAGCGTTCCGTCGGCGCTGTGCATCGGCTGCTGGCCGTCCTCGAGGCCGATGATCGACAGCCGGCGGTGCCCGAAGCCGACGGCGCCGTCGACCCAGACGCCGTCCTCGTCGGGACCCCGGTGGGCGAGCGCCTGCGACATCCGCTCGACGTCGGCCCGGCGGACCGGGCGCTGGTCGACGATGCCGGCGATTCCGCACATGGCCGTTAGGCCCTGCCGCTCGTGGCGGGACGTCTGCTCATGGTGGGGGCGAGCATGCTAGCAGGCGGCCCGATCGCTGGAGCGCCATCGCCGCCAGGCGAGGGCGGCGCCCGCGAGCGCTCCGGCGACCAGCAGCTCGACCACCACCGCCAGGAGGTTGTGGGGCGAGAGGATGCCGGCGATCCACTCGGTCGTCGACGCGGCGGTTGTGGCGGCGTGCCGGACCCCGGGGAGGAGCGAGAACGGCGCGACGAAGGTGTCGTCCGACATCGGCCACAGCAGCGGCAGGCCGAAGGGCGGCCGGCGGTCGGTGCCGAGGAGGTCGAGGACGAGGTGGGAGCCGTAGGCGGCGGTGAAGAGGGCGAAGCGGCGGGCGGCCGACCAGCCGCGGAGACGGACGGCGACCGCTCCGAGCAGCCCGGCGGCGAGGGCGAAAGCGACGCTGTGGCTGATCCCCTGGTGGTAGAGCGCCGGCTGTCCGACCAGCAGGCCGGGGACGAAATCGAGGTCGGCGGCGAGGGCGAACACGATCGCCGCGAGCACCGCCTTGGAGCCGGGGCGCGGCGAGCGAGCGGGGCGCGTCACCGCGAGGGCGGCGACGGCGGCGGCGGCATGACCTAGCGGTGTGGCGACGGCGGCCTCCCGATCTTCCGCGGGCGGCGACGGCCACCCGGACGGTCCGCGTATCTTGTCACCGTCGATGCGAGCCGGTAGGTTTGCGCGGTCCTTCCGGCATCAGCCCGAGTCGATCGAAGGTCGAGGGATCCGTTGCAGATTTCGCCGACATCGTCCGTCCTGCGCCGCGACGTCGGCGCGCTCGAGGGTCGGCCGTTCGACGTCGTCGTCGTCGGCGGCGGCATCTTCGGCGTCTGCGTCGCCTGGGACGCGGCGTCGCGGGGACTCTCGGTCGCCCTGCTGGAGCGCGGCGACTTCGGGTACGCGACATCGGCCAACTCCTACAAGATCGTGCACGGCGGCATCCGCTACCTGCAGCAGGCCGACCTCGGCCTGATGCGCCGATCGAGTGGCGAGCGGCGGGCGCTGCTGCGCATCGCCCCGCATCTC
>JBPEXA010000712.1:0-7233 GCA_052032135.1 Thermoanaerobaculia bacterium
ACGACGTCGCCGCTTGACGGCGGCGGCAGCGCGACGACCGCGGGCGGATCGGTCTCGTAGATCGCGTACCCCTCGACGGTGTAGTCGTAGCGCTCCGCCAGCCGGCGCCAGACGAGCGACGCGTTCTCGAACAGCCACCGCTCGAGGTCGGGAGCGAGCGGCGCCCGCCGCACCCGGACGAGGATCCGCAGGCGACCCGGCATCTCGAGCTGGGGATCGAGCACGCTCGCCCAGTCGATGCGGTGGTCGAACTCGTCGCTGACGAAGGGGAGCAGCGCCGGGCGATCGGGATCGTCCTCCGGGTATCGCTCGGGGTGGCGGGTGAAGTCGCGGAAGCCACCCGGGAAGGAGAGAACCCGGTCACCGTCCCGGTGTCGCCGATCGATGACGTCGACCGCCTCCTGAAGGCTGAGCGAGCGTCGTGCGGTGTAGTGGGAGACGAACTCCGGAACCATCGCGGTCGCCAGCACGGCCACCAGCACGAACCCCGCCGGCCTTCGGTCGAAGGCGTCGCGGACAGCGGCGCAGGCGACGCCGGCGAGGACGAAGGCGAGGGGGGCGCTCTGGTACAGGTAGTCGGGACGAAAGTTGATCACCAGGCTGGCCACCATCGCGAACAGCACCGGGACGGCGGTGCCGAGACCGAGGAAGATCGCCAGCCACCGGTCGCGACGCCACAGCAGGGCGCAGCCGATGACGGCGGCCACCGCCACCGGCGGCTGCACGTACTTGACGATCTGAAGGAGCAGGCCGAAGGAGTCGAAGCCCCAGCTCTCGAACTGTCCCTTCCACAGCCTCGCCAGCCACCATGCGGCCGGCAGCGACAGCACGCCGAGCGTCACCAGCGCGGTGACGTGGAGCCTGGCGAGCCGCCGGGAGAAGCCGGCGGCTCCGGCGCCCAGAGGCGTCCACAGAAGACAGGAGAAGAGGAAGCACGGCAGCAACAGCAGCGCCGCCGTGGCGTGGAACTGCGTCGCCACCACCGCCATCGCCAGGGAAAGGACCAGCTGCCCGACGCTGCCGCGCCGCACCGCTGCGTAGTAGAAGACGTAGGCGAGGGTGCCGAACAGAAAGACGCCCGCGTAGTAGCGGCTGATCTGGGAGTGCCACAGGTGCCAGCTGCTGAGCACGGCCAGCAGCGCCGCGAAGCCGCTGGCGCTGCGTCCGACCCACCGCCGCCAGACGACGGCGAGGAGGGGGATCGACACCGCGCCCAGCAGGAAGGACGGCAGGCGCAGCGCCCACGTCGAGCGCCCGAACGCCTCGAAGCTGAGATAGACCAGCAGGTGCTGCAGCGGATTGAGGCGCAACCACCCTTCGGCGGTCGATCGCTGGGCGGTGAACAGCTCGTCGTCGACGACGTCCCCCTCCCCGAGCGCGAACCAGCGGGTCGCGATCGCGAGCAGCGTCAGCAGCACGATCGGGAGCCAGTCCGCCGCGCGGACGTCGGCCGCCATCGTGTCGCTGGCCTTCTCGCTCTCCGCTGCCACGCCTTCGCGCCTCTCCTTCGACCGTGGTGCCGGGTTCTCGGGGCGGATGCTACACTCCGCCCGCATTTCCGCCGCTTTGGTCGTCCGGCTACGGGGGGCTCGTCCTGCCATCAACGCCGGCTGCCAGCGGCGGCGAGGAGATCGTCAATGGCACTTCCATCAGAGATTCAGGAGATTCAGGAACGCGTCGTCGGGATGTACTCCGAGGTCCCGTGGCCGACCAACCGCGAGGCCGACGAGGAGATGGGCTGGCGGCTCAAGTGCCTGGGGGTCCTGCCCGAGGACTATCAGGGCAAGCGGGTGGTCGAGCTCGGATCGGGCACCGGCGAGTACGCGCTCTGGTACGCCGCCAACGGCGCCGGCGAGGTGGTGGGCGTCGATCTCTCCGACGGCTCCCTGGCGCTCGCCCGTCAGCGCCAGCAGGAGGCGGGGCTCGACAACATCGAGTTCCGCAAGGCGGACATCCTCGACTGCCCCCTCCCCGACGACTACTTCGACTACGCCTACTCGGTGGGGGTGCTCCACCACACGGGCGACGCGTTCCGCGGCTTCGAGCACCTGGTCCGCATCACCAAGCCGGGGGGGATCGTCATCGTCAGCCTCTACAGCGCCTACAGCCGGCGGATGCTGCGCAACAAGCAGCTGATCTGCAGGATGCTCGGCGGCGACGACCTCGACAAGCGGGTGAAATGGGGGGAGCGCCTCTTCTCCGGCACGCTGCGCAAGCTCAACAAGCGCTACCACGAGCTCAACACCAAGCAGGTCGCCTACGACGTGTTCGGCTTCCCCCACGAGACGGTCCACACCGCGACAGAAGTGCTGCGCTGGTTCGACCGCACCGGCGTCGAGTACAAGGGCTCGTTCGCGCCGCTGCGCGTGCGCGACTACTTCTACGCCTTCAGTCAGCCGGAGTACCAGACCTTCCGCCGCACCTTCGACGGCTTCCCCGGTCTCCGGCTCGTCTCCGACGGCATGGTGAAGCTGTCGAAGGCGGTGCGCCGCGACGACGGCGTCGTGCGCGCCTTCGGCCGGCCGTCGAGGCTCTCCTGCATCGCCTGCCAGTCGGCCTGGCTGCCGTTCGGCCTTCGCTTCGGCTGCTTCACGCTGGCGGGGATCAAGCAGGGCTGACCGGCGCCGGCCCGGACCCCGGGCGGCGGCCGAGCATCCGATCGAACAGCGCCAGGTACTCGGCGGCGTTGGGCGCCAGGTAGAGGCGCTCGAGATCGCGGCGGTTGTGGTCGCGCATCTGCGCCGCCAGCTCGGGCTCGTCGTAGAGGCGACGGATCGCCGCCGCCAGCGCCCCCTCGTCGGCAGGCGGCACCAGCAGCGCGTTGCGCCCCTCGGTGAGCAGATCGACCTGGCCGCCGTCGTCGGTCGACACCACCGGCAGTCCCGCGTACATCGCCTCCTGCACCACGATGCCGAGGCCCTCGTGGATCGAGGAGAGGACGTAGCAGTCGGCGACGCTCAGGTGGGCGAGGATGCGGTCGCGCGGGAGATAGCCGACGAGATGAACGCGCTCGGCGACGCCGGCGTCCCGCGCCAGGCCGCGGAGAGAGGCCTCGAGCGGCCCGTCACCGATGATCAGCAGGTGGATGTCGGCGGGGAGCGCGGCGAGCGCCCGGATCAGGTGATCGAACCCCTTGCGATCGACCAGCCGTCCGACCGACACCAGGTAGTAGCGGTCCGCCGCGAGGCCGAGCTCCTCCCGGGTCGCCGCCGGGATCTCCACCGGACGGAAGCCGTAGTTGACGACGTCGATCGTGCGGGTGACGCCGTAGTGCTCGACGGCGCGGCGCCGGGTGTCACTGGAGATCGCCACCACGCGGTCGGCGTGATCGATCAGGTAGCGATTGACGCGTCGGAGGACCGCGCTGCGGTGGGGGGAGCTCGCCTTGGTCGGATCGTAGATGTCGCCACCGATGATGGTCAGCAGCTGCGGCGCGCCGGACAGGCGGCGCACCCAGACGCCGAGCGGGCCGGTCGGGATCGAGAAGTGGGTGTTGATGACGTCGAAGCGCCGGAACCGACGCGGGCGCAGCAGCGTGTGCACGAAGCCCGACGCCAGGTACCACGCCATCGACAGCACCGTCGCCGTCGCGCGCTCCTTCTTTCCCAGGGCGGGGACCCGGACGATGTCGACGCCCCGCACCGTCTCGCGCCGCTCGAGGCCACGGGCGAGACTGGTCAGCACCGTGACCTCGTGCCCCGCCTCCGCCCACGCCTCGGCGTACTGCTGGGCGCCGACGCCGCCGCCGCCGCCGATCGGCGGATACTCGTAGCAGAGGACGAGGATGCGCAGCTGCTCGCCGGAGTCGGTCACCGTCGGGCGGCTCCCTAGAACAGCGTCTCCAGCATCGACCGGTGCGCTCGCACCCACTCGACCAGCTGCGACACGCCGCTCTGCCAGTCGGTGCGCGGCCTCCAGCCGAACTCGCTCTCCGCCTTGCGGATGTCCGATACGTACACCGGCTGATCCCCTGGGCGCCAGTCGTCGTAGGCGGGCGCGACGTCGAGGCCGTGCTCTTCGCCGAGGAACTCGAGCAGCTGCAGCAGCGAGATGGTGTTGGCCGGTCCGCCGCCGATGTTGTAGACCCGGCCGGCGGTGGCGTCGATCCGTTCCCACGCGCGATCGTACGCCTCGATCAGATCGTCGATGAACAGCACGTCGCGGACCTGCTTGCCGTCACCGTAGATGGTGATCGGCTTGCCGAGCACCGCGGCGATCACGAACCAGGCGACCCACCCCTGGTCCTCGACACCGAACTGCCGGTAGCCGTAGATGCAGCTCTGGCGGAAGACGACGGTCGCCAGATCGTAGATGCGGGCGTAGTCGCGCACGTACTGATCGGCGCTCCCCTTCGAGCAGCCGTACGGCGAGTGGAAGTCGAGCAGCCGGTCCTCGGGGATGCCGAGCGGCAGATCGCGGTAGGCGTAGCTCTCCTCCCCCTCGACGGTCGCCACGTCCTCCATCCCGCCGTAGACCTTGTTGGTCGAGGAGAAGAAGAAGGGGGGGCGGTTGCCGCGGGAGCGGCGGACGAGCTCGAGCATGTTGAAGGTCGCGAGCGCGTTGCCCTCGAAGTCGTGGCGCGGGTCGACCACCGAGGTGGTCACCGCCACCTGGCCCGCATAGTGGAAGAAGGCGTCCGCGCGCTCGACGGCGGCGGTGAGCTCGGTCGGTGGCATCCGGCAGTCGCCGACGATCACTTCGAGGTGCTCCTGGCGCTCGTGGCTGCGCAGCCAGGCGAGATTGTCGAGGCACCCCTTCCTCGCCAGGTTGTCGAAGACGACGACCCTGTGCCCTCGGTCGAGGTGGTGACGGACCACGTTGGCACCGGTGAACCCGGCCCCGCCGGTGACGATGACTTCCTTCATGACGCCTCCTCCCGCGCCGCGGTGGGAACCGATTCCCGAGGCTTCTTGGCGACGGCGGCGATCTTCTTGGTGAAGATCCTGGCCGACTTGCCGACCAGGATGAAGTTGAGGCGGAAGAACAGCGTCGTCAGGCGATCGATCCCCCAGGCGACGTAGTTGAGCGGATTCCCCCAGAAGACGTAGAGGTCGAGGGGGAACGGGCGGATCGCCTCGAACCCGGTGTACTCCAGCACCTGCTTCAGGCTGTACTCGGTGAAGCTGTTGTGGTGGTCGAAGTTCCCCGCCCTCGACTCCGACCCGGTCAGCGGGCTGGTGCCGTTGATGGAATGGACGAGAATCGTCCCCCCCGCCCGCAGCTTGGAGTGGCTCAGCCGCAGGAACTCGACGATCTCCGGCTTGGTCAGGTGGTTGATCTCCTGCTCGGCGACGATCACGTCCCACGGCTCCTCGGAGGCGGCGAGGAAGGCGAAGCCGCGGGCGACCCGGCAGTCGAGTCCCCGTCGCTCGGCCCAGGCGACCTTGTCGGGGTAGGAGTCGATGCCGACGACGTCGGTGTAGCCGTGGCTGCGCAGCATGTCGACGAAATAGCCCGGTCCGCAGCTGATCACCAGGATCCGGCTCCCCCGATCCTCGGGGACGTGGGGCAGATAGTTGTGCTCGTAGAAGCGGGCGAACCGCCCGTAGCCCTTCTCGATGTCCTTCGGCGCTTCCCAGAAGGAATCGAACGGCTCGAGCTTCGAAGCGAGCTGGTCGTCGTCGAGAGTCATGTCGGCAGCTCCTAGTCGAGGAAGCCCATCTTCTCGTAGTAGTCGGCCGTCCGCCGGACACCCTCCGCGAAGTCGACCTGCGGATCGAAGCCGAACGCCGCTCTCGCCCGGTCGGACGACAGGGTGAAGCTCTTGCGGAAGAAGTCGAGGCGGCGCCGGTGGAGGGGCGGCTGGATGCCGAGCGGGCGCAGGCCGAGCTCGAGCACGGTCGCCGCCAGCAGAAACGGCCACATCGGTGCGTGCATGCGGGGCGGCTCCCAGTCGAACTGGCGGGCGATGGTAGCCACCATCTCGGCCGTCGTCACCGGTTCGCGCCCCGCGAGCAGGAAGAGTCGGTTGGCCGCCGCCTCGTGCTCCGCCGCGGCCAGGAAGCCGTCGATCAGATCGTCGATGTAGATCACGTGGTGGACGTTGTCGCCGCGGCCGATGACGAAGAACCTGCGCTTGCGGATCGGCTTGAACAACTTGATCAGGCGCCGGTCCCCGGGGCCGTAGACCTCCGGGATGCGAATCGCCACCACCGGCACGCGATCGCCGTAGCCGAGCGCCAGCCGCTCGCCTTCGAGCTTGGTCACCCCGTAGATGTTGTCGGGCCGGCACGGCGTCTCCTCGTCGAGGACCCCCTCGGGGACGCCGTAGACACCGATGGTGCTGCCGTGGATCACCCGCGACACACCGGCGGCGGCGCTCGCCTCCAGCACGTTGCGCGTGCCGCCGACGTTGACGTCGTGGAACGTCTGGTCGGGGACGTTCATCTCGTGCTGGGTGGCCGCCAGATGGACGACGACGTCGACCCCGTCGAAGAGGCTCTCGAGTCGAGGGTTGTCGACGACCGATCCGAGCACGACCTCCGCACCGGCCCCCTCGATCAGCTCGAGGTTCGACGCCTCGGCCTCGGTGTTGACCTGGCCGAGCACCCGGACCTCGTCGCCCCGCTCGCGACAACGCAGGGCGAGGCGCGAGCCGATGAACCCGGTCCCGCCGGTGATCAGGAACTGCATACGGTCTCCATTCCGAATCGACGGTGCACGCCGCGATGGGCCAGAAAGCGCAGGGTGCGCTCCATCTCCTCGGCGATCCGCGGGGGGTCCCAGTCGAGCTCCGCCGCCATCACCTTGGCACATTGCTCGAGAGCGTGCCGCCCGGGGTCGCCGGCCGTCGCCAGATCGGTGCGCCGGAAGGCGACGTCCTCGAGCCGCAGCGCCATCTCCTCGCGTACCGCGTGCCGCACCTCGCTCTCCAGCACGTGACTGTCGCCGAGCGTGTCGACCGCGGCCGCACCCGGCGCCACCACCCGCTCCCACTCCGACCCGTAGTTGCGCACCAGCGAGCGGACCGCGCGGTCGGGCAGCGCCGGCGCCCGCGACGCGACCTCGGCACGCAGGCGCTCGATCGACGCCACGTCGCCGCCGAAGATCGGTGTCCGGTCGGTGCGGCTCGGCGGCAGCCGTCGATCGAGCTGGGCGGCAGCGAGGTCGACCGCCGCCGTCGCCGCGCTGCGAGCGGTCGTCGCCCGCACCCCGATCAACGTCACCAGCCCGGCGAGACCGTGCTCGCGCCGGTGATCGACGAGGATCGAGCGCTTGGCGAACTCGTGCGCC
>JBPEXA010000713.1:0-1848 GCA_052032135.1 Thermoanaerobaculia bacterium
TCGCCGATGTCGCGGCGCAAGGTCCGTCCCGGCCAGCTGAGGCGGTCGGCGACTCGATAGGCGCGGGCGAGCGCGGTCGCCAGGTCGGGGCCGCGGGCGCAAGCGTTGAGCACGCGTCCGCCGGCGACGATCACCGCGCCGTCGTCACCGGCGGCGGTGCCGGCGTGGAACACCACCTCGTCGTCGCCGTCGGCCGCGGCGTCGAGGCCGTGGATGACGGCACCGGTGGCCGGCGCCTCGGGGTAGCCGTCGCTGGCGAGCACCACGCACGCCGCGGCGCCCGGCTGGAAGCCGAGGTGACGGTCGCCGAAGTCGCCGTCGGCGCCCGCCGCCAGCAGCGGCAGGAGATCGCCGGCGACCCGCAGCATCAGCGGCTGGCATTCGGGATCTCCGAAGCGGACGTTGTACTCGAGCACCCGAGGGCCGTCGGGGGTGAGCATCAGGCCGGCGTAGAGGACGCCGACGAACGGGTGCCCCTCGGCCCGCATCCCCGCCAGGACCGGCTCGAGCACCCGGCGCTCGAGATCGCCGGCGGTCGCTTCGTCGAGCACGCCGGAGGGGGAGTGGGCGCCCATGCCGCCGGTGTTGGGCCCGCGGTCACCGTCGCCGATCCGCTTGTAGTCCTTGGCGGTGACGAAGCGCTCCACCCGGCGGCCGTCGGCGAGGGCGAGCAGCGAAACCTCCTCGCCGGTGAGGCATTCCTCGACGACCACCAGGTCGCCGCTGGCGCCGAAGCGCCGCTCGTCGAAGAAGACGTCGAGCGCTCGTTCCAGCTCGGCACGGTCGGTGGGGATCAGCACCCCCTTGCCGGCGGCGAGGCCGTCCGCCTTGAGGACCACCGGCAGACCGAAGCGCTCCACCGCTCGCTCGGCGGTCGGGCGGTCGCCGGCGAGCTCGAAGTCGGCGGTCGGGATCGACTGCCGCACCATGAACTCCTTGGCGAAGCGCTTGCTCCCTTCGAGCTGGGCGGCGTAGCGGTCGGGGCCGAACACCCGCAGCCCGATCTCGGCGAAGCGATCGACGAGGCCGAGGGTGAGCGGCACCTCGGGGCCGACGACGGTCAGATCGACGCGCTCCCCGCGGGCGAGGTCGACGAGCGCCTCGACGTCGTCGGCCGCCACCGCGACGTTGTCGGCGAGGGCGGCGGTTCCCGGATTGCCCGGGGCGCACAGCAGGCGCTCGAGCTCGGGGCTCTGGGCGAGCTTCCAGCACAGCGCGTGCTCGCGACCGCCGCTGCCGACGACCAACACCCTCATCTCGCCTGGTCTCCTCCGGATTCGGTCGCCGTCGCGGCATCGGCGTCGAGCGCCGCCGCCGCGGTGACGGTCAGGACGTCGACGACGTCGGCGGTCGTACAGCCCCGCGACAGATCGTGGATCGGCCGCGCGGCGCCCTGCAGCAGCGGCCCGATGGCGCGAGCGCCCGCCAGCCGCTCGGTGAGCTTGTAGGCGATGTTGGCGGCGTCGAGGTCGGGGAAGACGAGGACGTTGGCACGGCCGCCGAGCGGGCTGTCCGGTGCCTTGCGCCCGGCGACGCCGGGGTCGAGGGCGGCGTCGGCCTGCAGCTCGCCGTCGAAGGCGAAGTCGGGGGCGCGGGCGGCGAGCACCTCGACCGCGTGCTGGACGCGGGTGACCAGCGGGTGGCGGGCGCTGCCGCGGGTCGAGAAGGAGAGCAGGGCGACTCGCGGCGCCTCGTGCAGATAGCGCCGGGCGCTGCCGGCGGCGGCGATCGCGATGTCGGCGAGCTGCTCGGAGGTGGGGTCGGGGATGACGCCGGCGTCGCTGTAGATCAGCGCGCGACCGTCGGCGAGGATCATCAGAAAACAGGACGACAGCAGCGAGATGTCGG
>JBPEXA010000714.1:0-1637 GCA_052032135.1 Thermoanaerobaculia bacterium
CTCGCCGTGCCGACCGTCCTCCCCCGCTGGGACCTGCGGCCGCTGGCGGTGTTCCGCAACAACTCGGTGATCCGCGCCTCCGGTGACGACTTCCAGCGGCTGATCGACGAGAGCACCGTCCTCTACTACCGCGAAGGGTCGAGCGCCAGCGTCTCGGTGGTCGAGGGGACCCGTGCCCGGGCGATCGTCATCGACGGCAAGACGGTGGCGACCGACGGCCTCTCCGACCTGCAGCACGAGCTGCTGCTCGGCCACCTGCCGGTGCTCCTCCACCCGGCGCCGCGCTCGGCGGCGGTGGTCGGCCTCGGCGCCGGGGTGACGCTCGGCGCGGTGCTCGCCCACCAGGAGCTCGACCGCGTGCTGGTGATCGAGATCGAACCGGCGGTGATCGACGGCGCCCGCCTCTTCGCCCACGTCAACGAGCGGGCGCTCGACGATCCGCGGCTCGAGATCGCCATCCAGGACGGCCGCAACTACCTGCTGACCACCCGCGAGGCGTTCGACGTCATCACCGCCGACCCGATCCACCCGTGGGCGCGCGGCGCCGCCTACCTCTACACCGTCGAGTACTACGCGCTGGCCGCCGGCCACCTGACCGCGGGCGGCGTCATGTGCCAGTGGCTGCCGCTCTACGAGCTGTCGCTCGACAACATCCGCTCGGCGATCGCCAGCTTCGCCGAGGTCTTCCCCCACACGCTGGTGTGGCAGACCGCCAACGACGCCATCCTGATCGGCTCGCGCTCACCGTTCGAGCCGTCGCTCGACGCCCTCGCCAAGCGACTGCGGCGACCGACCGTCTTCCGGCAGCTGGCGCAGCTCGGCCTCACCGACCCCGCCTCGCTGCTCAGCGAGCTGGCGCTGGCGGGACCGAGCCTCGAGCGCTTCGTCGACGGCGCCGTCCTCAATACCGACGACAACCTCTATCTCGAGTTCTCGAGCCCGCTGAGCGTCGCTCGCGGTGAGCTGCCGCGCATCTACGAGGCGTTCGACCGCCATCGGGTGGCGCCCTCCGCGCTCGCCCCCCTCGACAGCTGGTTGCCGGCCGGAGCGCCGCCGCCCGCCGCCTGGGCGGATGCCAAGCAGCGCACCGTCTACGCGCAGGCGGCGCTGCAGGCGGCGGACGGCGCCGGGCGGCCGGAGGCGTACGCCGAGCCGCTGCGCCGGCTGCAGGCGATCCTCGCCGAGAACCCCGGCTACGGCCGCGCCCGCAGCCTGCTGGTCGAGGCCCACATCGGCGCCGGCTTCGCGCAGCTCGGCGCCGGCGACGTCGTGCGCGCCGGCCGCCACTTCGAGACCGCGGTGGCGGCGATGCCCGAGCACCCGTTCGCCCGCCACCACCTGGCGACCTTCCTCTCCGAGCAGGGGCGGGAGGCGGCGGCGCTCGAGCATTTCGATCGCGCGCTCGCGGCGAGCCCCTCGAACCCCGCCACCCACCACAACCTCGGCGTCACCCTGCTGAAGCTCGGGCAGCCGGGGGCGGCGCTCCGCCACCTCCAGTCGGCCCTCGAGCTACGCCCCCGCGACGCCGGCAGCCACCTGATGCTGGCGACCGCCCAGGCGCTCACCGGCCAGCCGCTGCCGGCGCTCGAGAACTTCGAGACCGCCCGCGCCCTCCACCCCGAGGAGGCGGGCCTGCA
>JBPEXA010000715.1:0-4911 GCA_052032135.1 Thermoanaerobaculia bacterium
CTGGCGGCGCCGCCAGCTCGAGCCGGAGCTCGCCGAAGAGGTGATGCCGAAGAACATCCTGATGATCGGCCCGACCGGCGTCGGCAAGACCGAGATCGCGCGGCGCCTGGCGCGCCTCGCCCGCTCGCCGTTCCTCAAGGTCGAGGCGAGCAAGTTCACCGAGGTCGGCTACGTCGGCCGCGACGTCGAGTCGATGATCCGCGACCTCGTCGAGGTGTCGGTGGCGATGCTCAAGGAAGAGCGGCGCGCCGCGGTGCGGGAGACCGCCGAGCGCAACGCCGAGCAGCGGCTGCTCGACATCCTCGTCCCCCGGCAGCCGCCGCGACGCGACGGCGAGGAGGAGGGGACCGACACGCTCGAAGCGACCCGCGAGCGGTTCCGCGGCAAGCTCGCCTCGGGCGCGCTCGACGATCGCGAGGTGGAGATCGACGTCGAGGACTCGGGGACCCCCCGCTTCGAGATGTTCACGCCGCAGGGCGTCGAGGAGGTCGGCATCAATCTGAAGGAGATGATGCCGGGGCTCTTCTCGCGCTCTCAGCGCCGCAAGATGACCGTCGCGGAGGCGCGCACCGTGCTGACCGCGCAGGAGTCGGACAAGCTGCTCGACGAGCACCGCATCACGCAGGACGCCCGCCGGCGGGTCGAGCAGGACGGCATCGTCTTCCTCGACGAGATCGACAAAGTCGCCGGGCGGGAGACCGCGCACGGTCCCGACGTCTCCCGCGAGGGCGTGCAGCGCGACCTGCTGCCGATCGTCGAGGGGTGCACGGTCGCCACCAAGTACGGCCCGGTGAAGACCGATCACATCCTCTTCCTCGCCGCCGGCGCCTTCCACGTCTCGAAACCGGCCGACCTGATCCCCGAGCTCCAGGGGCGGTTCCCGATCCGCGTCGAGCTGTCGGCGCTCACCGAAGACGACCTGGTGCGCATCCTCACCGAGCCGGACAACGCGCTCACCAAGCAGTATGCCGCGCTGCTCGGCGCCGAGGGGATGGAGATCTCGTTCACCGACGACGCGGTCGCCGAGATCGCGCGGCTCGCGGTGGAGGTCAACGCCAGCACCGAGAACATCGGCGCGCGGCGCCTGGCGACACTGCTCGAAAAGCTGCTCGAGGAGGTATCGTTCGAGGCTCCGGACCTCGAGGGGGTGAAGGTGGAAGTCGATCGCGGCTACGTCGAGCGCGCCCTCGCGGACATCGTCGAAGACCGAGACCTCAGCCGCTATGTCCTCTGATCCCC
The DNA here is from genome assembly GCA_052032135.1 of Thermoanaerobaculia bacterium. Taxonomy (GTDB): domain Bacteria; phylum Acidobacteriota; class Thermoanaerobaculia; order Multivoradales; family JAHEKO01; genus CALZKB01. The sequence continues at coordinate 1,240 of JBPEXA010000715.1, forward strand.
GCCGTCCGCCCGGGCGACTCGTGCTCGCGCTGTCGCTCGTCGCCGCGATCGCGCTCCACGGCTGCGGCTACAAGAAGCCGCCGACCCCGCCGCCGAGGAAGATCCCGCAGAAGGCGACCGTCACCGTCCATCAGCGCGGTCTCGAAGCGATCCTCACCTTCGACTACCCGACCATCACCATCAGCGGGACGCCGCTCGAGGGGATCTCGCGCGTCGACGTCTACCGGCTCCGCCTCGAGGTGCCCGCCTTCGCTTACGACCTGCTCGAGCAGGAGGCGCAGCAGCGCCGCGAAGCGGAGGCGCTGCTCGAGGAGCACGGCCTCTCGCCGCAGGCGGTCGAGGGCGGCGAAGAAGAAGGTGCGCCGGGCGCCGACGGCGACCCGATCGCCGCGCCGGAGGCATCGGTCGAGGAGCCCGTCGCCGACGTGGCGGAGGTCGAGCCGCTGGTCGAGGAGGTGATCGACGAGACGGCGGTGGAGACGGCGACCGGCCAGATCCCCGAGACCGACGACGACGGCACCGTCGACGAGGACGGTAGCAGCGACGACGATGGTGCCGAGGAGCTGTCGCCGGAGGAGCAGCTCGAGATCCAGATCGACGCGGCCCGCGCGCTGCTGCGCAGCCCTCCGACGCAGATCGAGCGCTACCTGACGGCGACGATGAGCGACTTCCGCCGCGACGCGGAGCTGCTGCTGCAGGTCGACGGCGACGCGCTGGCCGGTTCGGTGGTCGGCGACGAGATCACGCTGCGCACCCCGATCCCGCCGATCCCGCCGTCGCGACCGCGCGCCGAGCCGGCGGCCGAGCCCGCCGACGCCGACGCCGATCGCGAAGGCGACGCCAGCGAAGCGACCGCCGAGCCGGAGCGGGATCCGCAGTACGGATACCTCTACAGCGTCGTCCTCCACCCCCTCGACGGCAAGCCTTCCGACTACTCCCAGCCGGTCGCTCTGTTCCCGGTGCCGCCACCGGCGCCGCCGGTCGAGGTCACGGTGACCGCCCAGGCCGACGGCGTCCGCATCGACTGGACGCTCGACGACGATCCGGAGCAAGGGTTCCGCGTCTACCGGCGCGAGGCGCGATCGCGACTCTACGGCGACCCGCTCAGCTCGGTCGTCGCCCCGGCGCGCACCTTCACCGATCGGCAGGCGGTCTACGGCAGCCGCTACATCTATGGCGTCACCGCCGTCGGGCGCAGCCAGCCGCTGCTCGAGAGCGAGCTGTCGTCCGAGCACGAAGTCGACTACCAGGACCGCTTCGGGCCACCGACGCCGACCGGGCTGGTCGCCTTCCCGGAGGTCGGTCGGGTGCGGCTCCTGTGGGACGCCTCGCAGGCGACCGACCTCGCCGGCTACCGGGTGCTGCGCAGCGGCGCCGGCGACGCGCCGGAACCGCTCGGCGACGAGCTGGTCGCCCGGAGCCAGTACCTCGACGAGGCGGTGACCTCGGGCGACGTCTGGTTCTACTCGGTCGTCGCCGTCGACGAGCTCGGCAACGAGAGCGCGGCGACCGCCGAGATCCAGGTCACCGTCCCCTGAGTCGACGTGGAGCGACCGTTGCCCTGTTTCCGGTTGAGCGGCGCCGGCAACGACTTCCTCGCCCTCGCCGAGCCCGACGCCGAGCCTGACGGGGCGCAGGTCCGGGCCTGGTGCCGGCGCGGCGTGTCGCTGGGCGCCGACGGTCTCTTCGTGCTGCGCCGCCACGGCGACGGCGTGCGCATGGACTACTACAACGCCGACGGCGCCGCCGCCGACCTCTGCCTCAACGGCACCCGCTGCGCCGGCCGGCTCGCCGTCGAGCTCGGCTGGGCGAACGAAGCGATCGACATCGAAACGCCGTCGGGAACGATCCGCGCGACCGTCGACGGCCCCACCGCCATCCGACTCGATCTCCCCCCGCCGACCACCGAGCCCCAGCGGCGGCGGCTCGAGGTCGGCACCCGCAAGCACGCCGGCTCCTTCCTGACGGTCGGGGTCCCGCAGTTCGTCGTCGAGTGGCCGACCTCGCTCGGTGAGGTGCCGATCGCCACCCTCGGACCCGCGATCCGCCGTCACCCCACCTTCGGCGAGGCCGGCACCAACGTCATGTTCGTGCGCACCCACACCCCCGACCGCATCGAGATGCGCAGCTACGAGCGGGGGGTCGAGGCCGAAACGCTCGCCTGCGGCACCGGCGCGCTGGCGGCGGCGGCGGTCGGCGTCGCCGACGATCGGCTGCGGCCGCCGATCCGCGTCCTGACCGGCGGCGGCTTCGAGCTCACCGTCGACGGTCGCGTCGAGCACGGGCGCTTCACCCGCTGGAGCCTCACCGGCGACGCGCGGCTGCTCGCCCGCCTCGAGGTCGATGCCGCCGCGACGATGCTCCCGTCACCGCCGGTCTGGACGGACGATTGAATCGTGGTACAACTCCGCCGATGAGCGTCGCCGGCTTCCCTCCCGTCGAGGAGCAGCTGTCGGTCCTGCGCCGGGGCGCGGTCGATCTGGTCGACGAGGACCAGCTCGCCTCGCGGCTCGAGCGGTCGCGCGACAGCGGGGTGCCGCTGACCGTCAAGACCGGCTTCGACGCCTCGGCGCCCGATCTCCATCTCGGCCACTGCGTCCTGCTCGAGAAGATGCGGCAGTTCCAGGAGCTCGGGCACAAGGTCGTCTTCCTGATCGGCGACTTCACCGCCATGATCGGCGATCCGACCGGCAAGAAGACGACGCGGCCGCAGCTCAGCCGTGAAGAGGTGCTCGAGAACTCCGCCACCTACGAACGGCAGGTGTGGAAGGTGCTCGACCGCGAGCGCACCGTCGTCGACTACAACAGCCGCTGGCTCGACCCGCTCGGCGCCCAGGGGATGATCGAGCTCGCCGGCAAGTACCCGCTGGCGCGGATGATGGAGCGCGAGGACTTCCGCTCGCGGTGGGAGCACCACGAGACGATCAGCCTCCACGAGCTGCTCTACCCGCTGGTGCAGGGCTACGACTCGGTCGCCCTCGAGGCGGACGTCGAGCTCGGCGGCCACGACCAGATCTTCAACCTGCTGGTCGGACGGACGCTGATGAAGGAGCACGGGCTCGAGCCCCAGGTGGTGCTCACCGTGCCGCTGCTGGTGGGGATCGACGGCGCCGACAAGATGTCGAAGAGCCTCGGTAACGCGATCGGAGTCGAGGACCCGCCGCAGGAGATCTACGGCCGCACGATGTCGATCCCCGACGACCTGATGTGGCCGTGGATGCTGCTGCTGACCGACCTCGACGAGGCGGTGATCGAGCGCCGTCGACGCGAGGTCGAGACGGGCGATCTGCATCCCAAGGAGGTCAAGCAGGAGCTCGCCCGCTTCCTGGTGACGCGCTTCCACGATGCCGACGCCGCCGCCCGGGCGGAGGCGGAGTTCGAGACCGTGTTCGCCGGCGGCGGCGTCCCGGAGGAGGTGCCGGAGCACGCCTTCGACGCGCCGGCGACGCTCGTCACCATCCTCACCGGCGCCGGCCTCGCGGCCAGCAACAGCGAAGCCCGCCGTCTGGTGGCGCAGGGGGCGGTGTCGATCGACGGCGAGAAGGTCACCGCCGACGAGGGAGCGCACGCCGAGCTCGGGGCCGGCGACTATCTGTTCAAGGTCGGCAAGCGCCGCTTCGCCCGCGTCCAGCTCGGCTGACGACGGCGCTCCGACCACCGGGCGTCGGACTG
>JBPEXA010000716.1:0-2524 GCA_052032135.1 Thermoanaerobaculia bacterium
AAGTCGTCGGCGGCCATCACCTCGTAGGCATCGAACCCCTGGGTGAGGCCGAAGATGGGGTCCATCTGGCCGCCGCCGGTGAAGGCGGCGGTGGCGTATCCCGCCTCCTGCAGCACCTCGCCGAGGGTGGTGATCGAGTCGGGGAGGGCTCGCCGGTTCTCCCACGAAGCGCCGTGATGGTGGGGGAGCAGCGAGGTGAGGATCGAGGCGTGGGACGGGAGCGTCGACGAGGCGTGGGCGAGGGCGAGCTCGAAGACCGTCGCCTCGCTGCACAGCGCGTCGATCGCCGGGCTCGTCGGTCGCGGGTAGCCGTAACAGCCGAGGTGGTCGGCCCGCAGGGTGTCGATCGACACCAGGAGGACGTTGGTCCCACCGACGCCGCCCGGCGCCGGCGCCTCGCCTGCGCAGCCGGCCCACGACAGCGCGAGCGCGAGGAGAGCCGTCACGGCCTGCGGTCGGGGTCGCTCGCGGGACGGCATGGTGGGGACGGCCAGGGATCGGCGGCGGGGACGGCGCCAGGAAGGTGGCGCAGGGTACCACACGTCACCCCCTCTCGGTGGCGGCGTGCCGGCCGGATTGCTACGATCGCATACCTGGCCATGGCGACGCCGCTCAAGATCCCCGAAGTCGGTCGCTACCGGATCCTCCGGGAGCTCGGCCGGGGGGCGATGGGGACCGTCTATCTCGCCGAGGACCCGGTGATCGGACGGCGAGTCGCCCTCAAGGTGCTGCGGCTCGATCTGCCGGGAGCGGACGAGTCGAGCGAGCGGATCCGCGCCCAGTTCCAGGCCGAGGTGCAGAGCGCCGGCATTCTGTCGCACCCCAACATCGTCACCGTCTACGACGCGATCGAGGAGACCGACGACGGTGCCCTGTGCATCGCCATGGAGTACGTCGAGGGGACGACGCTGGCCGAGATCCTCAAGCGACCCGAGCCGATCGCCGTCGACACCGCGCTCGAGATCGGCGCTCAGGTCGCCGACGCGCTCGACTACGCCCACGGCAAGGGGGTGATCCACCGCGACATCAAGCCGGCGAACGTGATCGTCACCGCCGACGGCCAGGCGAAGATCACCGACTTCGGCATCGCCCACCTGATCGATGCCGCGTTGAGCGACGATCTGCGCTTCCTCGGCACCCCGAGCTACATGGCTCCGGAGCGGATCGAGGGCGAGGAGATCGATCACCGGGCCGATCTCTTTTCCCTCGGCATCATCCTCTACCAGCTGCTCACCCGGCACATGCCGTTCCAGGGGTCGAGCGTGGCCGACCTCACCCGCAGCATCGCGCGCGACGAGCCGGCGCCGCCGGAGCGGTTCGCGCCCGAGCTGCGCGAGGATCTGCGGAGCGTCCTCAACAAGAGCCTGGAGAAGAAGCCGTCGAAGCGCTACCAGGACGCCGCCGCGCTGGCCAACGACCTGCGCGGCGTGCTCGCCACCTTCGCCGCCCAGCACAGCACCCAGCCACTCACCCCCAGCAGCGCGGTCGCCCTCGCCGGCGAGCGATCGGAGCGGCCGTGGCTGCGCTGGTTCGCGACCGCCGCCGTGGTCACCGCCCTGGCGGCGGCCGGCACCATCTGGCTCGCCGGGCGCTCGCAGCCGGCGGCGACGGCGGCGGCTGCCGCTTCCGAAGCGTCCGCACCGGCGCACGTCGCGACGATGTCGGAAGGGATCGACCGGCTGCGCAACGGCGATTTCGCCGCTGCGGCCGACCTGCTGCGATCGGCCGAGCTGCTCGAGCCGCGATCCGAGCGGGCGTCGCTGTGGCGGAGTCTGGCGGAGGAGCGCCTGGCGCGCGACCAGGCGGCGCTGGCGGAGCTCGATCTGCTCGCGTTGATCGAGGAAGGCCGCGAGGCGTTGGCGAGCGGGCGCTGGGCTCGAGCCCGCGAGCGGCTCGATCAGGCGAGCGACCTCGACCCCGATCACCTGCTGGTCGCCGACCTCCGCAGCCGGATCTATCTCGCCCAGCAGCAGCGCCGGGAGCGTCAGGAGGCGGCGGTGGCGGCGGCGGCGGTCGTCGAGCGGCCGCCCCCTCCCGTCGAGGTCGAGCCGCAGGTCGTCGAGGTGCCGCCGGCGCCGGTGGCGCGCACGGGGACGGTCGAGCTCGACTTCTTCAGCCGCGCGCCGCGCGGAGTGCTGACGATCTACGACGGTGACGAGCAGATCTACCGCCAGCCGTTCCGCTTCGTCGAGCGCCGGCGGTTCCTGCCGCCCAAGCCGGCGACCGGCTCCCTGAGCTCGACCTGGGAGATGCCGACCGGACCGGTCGAGCTTCGTCTCTATCTGGCGCTGCCGAACCGGGCGACGCAGGTACTGCCGGTCCGCGGCCGGGTGGAGGGAGGGGCTCGCTCGATCCTGAGGCTGCGCGTCGACACCGACGGCCGGTTCACGGCCGAGTGGCGCTGACGCGCCCGCGGTGTACGACACGCACGCCCACCTCTGCGACCCGGCGTTCGACGACGACCGCCCGCAGGTGATCGACCGTGCCCGCGCCGCCGGCGTCGAGGGGGTGCTGGCGGTCGGGG
>JBPEXA010000717.1:0-3110 GCA_052032135.1 Thermoanaerobaculia bacterium
GGTCGAGATCGGCGTCCGGCACTGCCCGCAATGCGCCGGAGAGTTCCGTGCTCACGTCGAACGCTGTCCCGACTGCCGGGTGGCGCTCACCTGGTCGCGGGCGGAGCCGGCCGGTGAGCCGCGGCAGCCACCGATCGCGGAGGAGCCCGTCGAGGTGTTCGCCACCCGCGAGATCGGGCTGCTCCCCCTGGTGCGGGCGACGCTCGAAGAGGCGGGCATCGCCTACCGGCCGATCGAGCGCTTCGTCAGCCGCGCGGTCTTCGGCTCGGTGGAGCGCGAGACCGGCTTTCTGGTGCCGGCGGTCGACGCCGAACGTGCCCGTCGGGTGCTCGCCGAGCTCCCCGCCGCCGAGGAGCGCGACCGCCCGTGAACATCCGTGACGAGACCGAGAGCGATCACCCCGCGGTCGAGCGGGTGGTCACCGACGCCTTTGGCGGGCCGGCGGAAGCGCGCCTCGTCGAGCAGCTGCGCCGCACCGTCTCACCGGCGATCTCGCTGGTCGCCGATGTCGACGGCGCGGTGGTCGGTCACGCCTTCTTCTCTCCTGTCACGCTGGAGAAGGCGGCGGAGTTTCCGCCTTGCGGCGCGCTGGCGCCGGTGGCGGTCGCCACCCACCATCAGCATCGCGGCATCGGCTCGGCGCTCATCGAGCACGGCGTCGAGCGCTGTCGAGGGCTCGGCTGGTCGGCGATCTTCCTCGTCGGTGACCCGCTCTACTACCGCCGCTTCGGTTTCCAGCTCGCCTCCAGTCGCGGCTTCCACTACGCCAGCTACGAGCTCGACTCCGCTTTCCAGCTGCTCGAGCTCGAGCCGGGCGCTCTCGATCGCTGGTCGGGCTGGATCCGCTATCCCGAGGCGTTCGACGCCTTCGCCGAGGAGTAGGGAGTGCACCGCCGCACCGGACGCACCTTTCTGCTGTTCGGCTGGGCGGCGCTGGTGCCGCCGGCAATCTACGGGTTGATGATGGACCACGGTCGGCCCACCATGATCGCCGGTCTCTTCGCCGCCGACCGCAGCCACTCGTCGATCGGGCTGGCGATCCTCTGCGTCGCGCTGCTGCTCTGCCCGCTCGCCGCCGCGTGGGCGTCGATCGGCGCCTGGCGCCAGCGCCGGCGCGCCGGCGCCGTGCTGCTCGCGCTCGCCGCCCTCGGCGCGCTGGTCTCCGCCCTCACCATCCGTCAGCCCTACGCCACCGACTGGCAGCCGGGACCGGGCACCCTCGACGTCGGAGCCGCAGCGTGAGCCTCGGCCGGCGGCTGCAGCGGCTGATCGACTACGGCGCGTGGGCCGACCGCCGCGTCGGCACCGCCCTCGCCGGCCTGCAACGGCCGGACGCGGCATTGCTGCGCCTGTTCGCCCACATCGTCACCACCGAGCGCCTCTACTACGAGCGGATGACCGGCAAGGACCCGTGGCCGCAGGACTTCTGGCCCGAGCTGACCCTCTGGGAGTGCCGCTCGGTCGCCGACGCCTGCGCCGAGCGCTACTCCGGCTATCTCGACGACGCCACCGATGCGGAGCTGGAGCGGCCGGTCACCTATCGGGACAGCTCGGGACGCCACCATCAGACCGCCCCGGTGCGGATGATCGAGCACGTGGCGCTACACAGCGCCCACCATCGTGGGCAGATCGCCCTCGAGCTGCGCCGCGGCGGCGCGGAGCCGCCGATCACCGACTACATCCGCTACGTCCGCGAACAGGAGTAGGCGAGTCAGCTGCGGAAGGTTCCCAGCTGAGTGATCATCTTCCACTCGCCGGCGACCTTCGAGTAGATCTTGCAGGTGCGGCCGAGCCAGTGGTCCTCGCTGCCGTCCGCCCGCCGCCAGAGGGTGTCGATGTCGACCACGGCGAGCGCGCCGTCGCCCTCGCGCGACACCGCGATCCGCGCGATCGAGCGCCGATTGTGGACCAGCTCGCAGCTGTCGAAGATCTCCTGCCATCCCCGGCGCCAGCGGTCGCGATCGAAGCGCCCGAGCTCGAGCACCCATGACATCGGATCGAGCGAGCGCTGATCCTCGGGCCACGGCCAGACCATGTCGGGGTGGAGGACGCTGAGCAGCAGCTCGACGTCACGACGATCCCACGCTCGCGTCTCGCGGTCGACGATCTCGCGGATCTCGTCCTGGGGGTCGCTCACGGCGCCCACCGCTGATCGCGATCGACGGAGCCCGTCCCCTCGCCTCGCGGCAGCCAGCCCGTCAGCTCCAGCACGCTGTCGAAGATCGCCTCGGGAGCGGCCGCCGACAGCCGGGGCCGATCGTGCGATCCGCTCAGGACGCCGATCCCCGGCACCCCGGCTCCGGCCGCCATCTCGAGATCGTGAGCGGTGTCGCCGATCATCAGCGACCGGTCCGGCGTCGTGCCGAGCTCCGCCATCAACGACTCGAGCATCGCCGGGTGCGGCTTCGGTGGGGCCTCGTCGACCGTCCGGCTGGCGACGAAGTGGCGGCCGAGGCCGGTGCGGTCGAAGTCGGCCTCCAGGCCGCGCCGGCTCTTGGCGGTGGCGACGGCCAGCAGGTATCCCGCTGCCGACAGCTGCCGCAGGAAGCGGTCGACGCCGTCGAACGGCCGATGGCGGGCGCCGTACCCGGAGAACCACAGCTGTCGGTAGGCGACGCAGATGCGCTCGAACAGCGCGTCGTCGCAGCCGGGGACGATCGCCTCCATCATCTCCCGGATGCCGAGCCCGATGGTGGAGCGGATCGCCTCCACCCGCGCCCCCTCGGCCCCCGCCGTCTCGAGCGCCCGGCGGGTGCAGGCGACGATCGAGCCGATCGAATCCACCAGGGTGCCGTCCCAATCGAACACCAGCAGGTCGAAGTGCCTCATCGCGAGCCCTCCAGCCGGCTCACCACCAGGCCGCCGACGATCGAGTCGCCGCTGCGCAGCGCGACGTCGGCGCGCGCGGTGGTGACCATCCGCTGCTGGATCGTCGACCCCTCGGGCACCTCGACCCGCGGTCCGACCAGCGCCCGTCGCAGCCGGCTGCCGGCACCGATGCGAGCTCCCGGCAGGATCAGCGAGCGGTCGATGCGACAGCCGTCCTCGACCACCGCTCCGCGCTCGACCACCGAGCCGCGGACCGCCGCCCCGTCGTCGACCGCCGCGCC
>JBPEXA010000718.1:0-7118 GCA_052032135.1 Thermoanaerobaculia bacterium
GCAGCCCCTTCGGCATCGCCCGCCTGCCGCCTCGCCGTCGCCAGCAGGAAGAAGAGCTCGGGATCGTCCGCCTGCAGCTGCGCGGCCGCCTCCAGCTGCTCGACGGCGAGCGACCACCGGTCGCGGTCCGCCGCCGCCCGCGCCCATTCGAGGCGTGCCCGGTAGGGGTGGGCGACGCCGAGCTCGAGGGCGCGCTCGAAATCGTCGAACGGCGCCTCGTCTCCGGTCGCCGCCGCCGCCAGCGCCCGTAGCAGCATCAGGTCGCCGGCACGCGGAGCTACGACCAGCGCGGCCTCGGCGACCGCCAGCGCCTCCGCCGCACGATCGGCGGCCAGCAGCAGCAGCCCGAGCTGCTCGGCGAGCAGCGGCGACGCTGTCTCCTCCAACCCCTGCTCCAGCAGCTCGATCGCCGCTTCGAGCCGCTCGCTGTCCCGCAGGTGGAGGGCGGCCAGCAGGTGGCACGGCTCGCGCGTCGGGTCGAGCCGCCGGCAGTGTGCGAGCTCGTCGAGCGCCGCCGTCCCCCGCCCGGAGCGGAGGAGCAGTCGACCCAGCAGGTGGCGCGCCTCGGCGCTGTCGGGAGTCGCGGCGACCGCGTTGCGGCTAGCGGCGAGGGCGGCGCCGAGGTCGTCGTCGGCCTCGGCCGCCACCGCGGCGTCGAGCCACGTCCGTTCGCTCGCGAGGTCGAGCTCGCCGCTGCCGGGGCCGGCGACGACCGCCGAGGTTGCGGTCAGGGCGAGGGCGAGCGCGACGGCGAGCCGCGCCACGCTCAGACCTGGCCGAGCGGCCGGAAGAGCTCGTCGTGGACCCGCAGCGCGTAGCGGTCGCTCATGCCGGCGACGAAGTCGATCACCTGCTCGCGCTCGGTCGACTCCCGATGGCGGTAGCTGTCGGGAAGCTGGTCGGGATGTTCGAGCAGATGATCGACCAGGTCGCGGATCACCTTGACCGCCTTCTCCGCCTGCTGCTGGCTCTCCGGTCGCAGGTAGACGTTCTCGAACATGAACTCCCGGAACCGGTGCATCTGTTCGAGAATTCCGGGCTCCATCGCCACCTCGCCGGCGGCCAGCGAGCCGTCGATGACCGCCTTGACCATGCGCGAGATCCACAGCCCGCCCGGCTCGCCGAAGGTGTCGATCGCCTCCGCCGGGAGATCGCTGCGGTCGAGGATGCCGGCCCGCACGGCGTCGTCCATGTCATGCACCAGGTAGGCGATGCGATCGGCGTAGCGGCAGAGCATCCCCTCCGCCGTCGCCGGCCCGGGATCGACCTTCCAGGTGTGCGCGCGGATGCCGTCGAGCACCTCCCACGAAAGGTTCAGCGGCTCGAGCACGTCGAGCACCCGCACGCTCTGTTCGGAGTGGAGCCACTCGCCGTCGACGTAGGGCGACAGCGCCACCTCACCGGTATGGCCGAACGGGGGGTGGCCGACCTCGTGGCCGAGGCAGATCGCCTCGGTCAGCGGCTCGTTGAGCCCCAGGGCGACCGCCAGCGAGCGGCCGATCTGCGTCACCTGCAGCGTGTGCGTCAAGCGGGTGACGTAGTGGTCGCCCTCGGGGTTGAGGAACACCTGCGTCTTGTGCTTGAGGCGGCGGAACGCCTTCGAGTGGTAGATGCGATCGCGATCGCGCTCGAAGGCGGTGCGCACCGCGTCCCCCTCCTCCGGCACGCGACGTCCGCGACTGTCGGCGGCGCAGGTGGCGGCGGGTGCGAGCAGCTCGCGCTCGAGCCGCTCGCGCTCCTCGCGCGTTCGATAGACGAACTCCTTCACGGACGTTTCACTCACGGACCAGGCGCTCCCGGATGGCGCCGGAGATCGCGTCGACCGCCAGCACCACCACCACCGTCACGACCACCACCGCTCCCGCCTGGGCGAACTCTCGGTAGCGCAGGGTGTTCAGCAGCACGCCGCCGATGCCGCCGGCGCCGACCACCCCGAGCACCGCCGAGGCGCGGAGGTTGATCTCGAATCGGAAGAGCCACAGCGCCACCACCTCGGGGAGCACCTGCGGCAGGACGGCGAAGCGTAGCACCGCGGTCGAGTCACCGCCACTGGCGCTCACCGCCTCCACCGGCCGGTCGTCCATCGACTCCACGACGTCGGCGGTCAGCTTGGCGAGGGTGCCGATCGAGTGGAGGCCGATCGCCAGCGTGCCGGCGTAGGCGCCGAGGCCGACCACCGGCACGAAATAGATGGCGAGCAGGATCTCGGGCACCGCGCGGATCATCGCCAGCACCGGCTTGACGAGGCGGCCGAGGCGGGGGAAGAGGTTCTGGGCCGCCATCAGGCCCATCGGCAGGCTGAGGACGGCGCCGATCAGGGTGCCGAACCAGGCGATCTGGATCGACTCGAGGATCGCCGGCACCACCGACTGACGGCCGTAGTCGACGTCGGGGGGAAAGAAGAAGCCGGCGAGCCGGGCGAGGGTGCCGGGGAGCCCGGCGAGGCGCTCGCCGTCGATGTCGAGCCCCATCGCCGCCCAGCCGAGCAGCACCAGCAGCACGACGGCGATCCACAGCGACGCCGGGAACCGCCGCGGGCGAGCCACCACGGCGGTCGTCACACCAGCCTCCGCCGCGCCGCCGCCGACAGCTGCTCGATCAACAGCACGACCAGGAACACGAAGAGGACGATCATCGTCACCCGGTCGTACTGGAAGGTGGTCCGCTGGGTGTTGAGCACCATGCCGATGCCGCCGGCGCCGACCAGGCCGAGCACCGTCGACGCGCGGATGTTGAGCTCGAAGGCGTAGAGCACGTAGGAGACGTACTGCGGCAGGAACTGCGGCACCACCGAGTAGCGGATCATCTCCAGCCAGTTGCCGCCGCTGGCGCGCACCGCCTCCGTCAGCTTCATGTCGATCGACTCGATCGACTCTGCGGTCAGCTTGGACACCACCGCCACGGTGAAGACGATCAGGGCGAGGGCACCGGCGAACGGGCCGAAGCCGACGGCGCTGGCGAACAGCATCGCCCAGAAGAGATCGGGCATCGTCCGCAGGACGTTCATCAGATTGCGGTGGAGCCAGAAGGCGATGCGCGACGGCGAGGCGTTGCGCGCCGCCAGGATCGACAGCGGCAGCGCCAGCACGCCGCCGATCAGGGTGCCGATGACGGCGATCTGCACCGTCTCGATGAACGGGCCGATCAGTCGCGGCCAGAAGTTCCAGGCGGGCGGGAACGACTCGGCGACCAGCCGGTCCATCTTCCCGAGGTTGCGCAGCAGCTCGCCGAGCGAGAAGCCGATGCCGCGCGCCGACCAGACGGTGAGCAGGGCGACGAAACCGACGGCGACGACGGTGAGGATCCTGCGCCGCAGGCGGTCCGGTCGCCCGCGCCCGGTCACAGCGCGACCTGCGCCTCGAGCACGTCGTCGGCCGTCATGTGGCGACCGTAGATCTCCGCGAAGTCGTCCTCGGAGACGTCGGCCCCGGCGCCGTCGAACACCAGCCTCCCCTGCCGCAGGCCGACGATCCGCTCGGCGTACTCCTTGGCGAGATCGAGGAAGTGGAGGTTGATCAGGGTGGTGATGCCGAGCTCCTCGTTGATCCGCTGCAGGTCGCGCATCACCTCGTGCGAGGTCACAGGATCGAGGGAGGCGACCGGCTCGTCGGCGAGGATGACGCTCGGCTGCTGGGCGAGCGCGCGAGCGATGCCGACGCGCTGCTGCTGTCCGCCGGAGAGCTGCGACGCCTTGACCCACGCCCGGTCGGCGAGACCGACCCGCTCGAGCGCCTCGAAGGCGAGCTCGACGTCGCCCTTGGGCCACAGTCCGAGCATCTGTCGCCAGGTCGGCGCCTTCGCCACGCGGCCGATGAGGACGTTCTGCAGCACGGAGAGCCGCCGCACCAGCCGGTAGTCCTGGAAGATCATGCCGACCCGCGCCCGCAGCTCGCGCAGCGCCCGGCCGCGGCTGCTGCGGACGCTCAGGCCGTCGACCTCGACGTCGCCGCCGGTCACATCGACCAGGCCGTTGACCGCCCGCAGCATCGTCGACTTCCCCGCCCCGGAGAGCCCGACGATGACGATGCGCTCCCCCCGCTCGATGGTGAGATCGAGCTGGTCGAGACCGACGACGCCGTTGGGATAGACGACCGAGGCGTCGCGGAACCGGATCGCCGGGCGGCTGGTGTCGGACGTCGCCATCAGCCGTCGAGATCGATCTTGTCGCGCATCTCCTCGAAGGCGCGCTTCACCGGCTCGTACATGCCGTCCTCGAACTCGACGAAGCCGTCGATCTCGTAGAGCTTGTAGAGCATGCGCTCCGCCTGCTCGAGGCCCGCCTCCTCCTCGGTCAGCTTGAGGAATGCCTGTTTGATGCGCTCCTTCAGCTCGTCCGGGAGATCGCCTCGCACCTGGACGCCGTCGTTGGGGATCCAGTCGGAGTAGTTGAAGGGGAGCACCTGGGTGCTGATCTCCGGATACTCGCCGAGGATGTAGGTGCGGGCGTCGTCGTACGCGGCCGCGATCTCGACATCGCCGTTGAGCACCGCGATGACGGCGGCGTCGTGGCTGCCGACGAAGACGCTCTGGATGTCCTCTTCCGGATTGATGCCGGCGTCGATCAGCTGCAGAGCGGGAAACAGGTAGCCGGAGGTGCTCGTCGGGTCGGTGAAACCGACGGTGCGACCCCTCACCTTCTGGATCGACGCCCGGCACCCCATCAGGCCGTTGCGGCGCTCGGTGGGCGGCTCCTCGCAGAACGACGGATCGGCGGTCATCCACTGCGCCCGGTAGCGCGCCTCGCCGTCCCGCTCCGAGATGAGGATCGTCTCGATGCCGTAGCGCTCGTAGCCGAGCATGCCGGCGAAGGGCGGCAGCATGCCGATGTCGGCGCGGCCGCTCCCGAGAGCCTCGATCAGCCCGGTGTAGTCCTGGGGGACGAAGCTCTCGACCTCGATCCCGAGCTCGGCGGTCAGATAGTCCGACAACGGCGTCAGGTTGTCGATCAGCTTGTCGGCCTCGAGCGCGGGCACCAGGCCGAGGATGAGCTTGTCGGGGAGGCCCCCTTCGGGCGCTTCGGAGGGAGCGCAGCCGGGGGCGAGGGCGGCTGCCAGCAGCGCTGCACTGGCGATCGGCGACAGGACGGATCGTCTCTTCAAAGGGGCCTCGCTTCGGTGGACGGCGGCGTTGCGGCGGAGCGCCGAGCATACCAGCGCGGGACGGCGGTCCGATGACGCCGGTAGCCCTTCGCGGTCGCCGCTCACCGCGTCGTCATGCGCAGATCGGCCTGCGAGAGCAGCTCCTCGCTCACCGCTGCGATCGCTCGCTCCCGATGGAGCGCCAGATAGCTCCGGACGACGCGAGATCTCGCCTCCTCGAAGCCGAGCTGACGCATCGGGATCTCCCGGTCGATGCGCACGAAGCCGACGCCGGTGGTCAGGTACTGGCCGCTCTCCGGGTCGTAGGCCTGGGCGAGATAGGGGCGCGAGATCTCGCCCACGCCGAGGCCCTCGACCAGCTGCCGACCGCGGCCTTGCGCCTGCACCCGGGCGAGGAGCTCCTCGTCGTCGAGGTCCTCCATCGCCCGCCACTGCACGGCGGCCGTCGCGTCCGGCATCGATTGGATCGCCGCCCGCAGCTCGGTTCCCGACGCGATCGCCGCACGGACCCGTTCCGCCTCCCTCAACGTCGACCAGAGGCTGACGCCCGCCTTCGGGACGCAGCGCACCCAGGTCGCCGAGCGCAGCCGCGGTGTTCGATAGCGGGCTCGAGCGCTGTCGTAGTGACGGCGCAACAGACGCTCGTCGGTCGCCGCCGCCCAGCGCTCGAGGCGCCGCTCGAGCAGAGCGTCGGTCTGGGCCCGCGCAGCCGCCCGCGAGGCGCGAGCCGCCAGCTCGGGCGCTTCCACCTCGACCAGGCGCGCTTCCCGCAGGAGGATCCGGCGCAGCGCCTCCCCGTCGAGCCATCGCTCGATGGTGTCGTAGTAGCCGCCGTAGAGCTGGGCTCGCAGCGAGACCGGCATCTCGGACAGCAGGTCGCCGAGGGTGTACGCCTCGTCTCCGAGCAGAAAGAGGACCGTCTCGCGATCGGCGTCGGGGTCGCTCAGGCCGTCATAGCGGCGCTCGAGCCCGTAGCGCCCGGCGTGGCGTCGCAGATACGCCCCCTCCATCTCGGCGAGCCGCTCGGCTCGCAGGCGCTCGACGATCTCCGGCCGCGCCTCCTCGAAGGACGTGCGCACCGCCGGCACCCGAGTGTCGATGCGCGCGAGGTGGAAGCCGCTCGTCGTCTCGATCACCGGGCTGATCTCGCCCTCATCGAGCCGAGCGACCGCTTCGAGGAAGGCGGGGGCCGCGCGCGACGACCGGTCGAGCACGATCCAGCCGCCGCTGGCGGCGTCGGCGGAGTCGGAGAAGCGTCGGGCCAGCTCCGCGAAGTCCTCTCCGGCGATCGCCATCCGGCGCACGCCCTCGATGCGGGCCGACGCCGCCGCCGGGCCACCGTCGCCGTCCGAGCGGACGAAGATGTGCTGCAGGCGCAGCCGCTCCTGGCGGAGGTGCTCTTCCGGTCGTTGCTCGAATCGCGAGCGAACCTCGGCGTCGTCGACGTCGATCTCGGACCAGCCGAGGCGCTCTCGCATCGCCGCTTCGAGCACCGCCGCCGCGGCTCGCTCACCGATCGCCTCGATCTCGTCGTCGAAGGCGGCCCGGGTGAGCACGATCTCGCGCACCGCCAGCTCCCGCGTCTTCGTCTCCAGCCACCGCGCCGATCGCGGCCGCCGGTCTCCGACCGGCACCGACTCCTCGATGTAGCGGTCGAGCTCGTCGCGGGTGATCGAGCCACCGTCGTAGGTGGCGAGCACCGCCTGGGGGTCGTCGGGCAGGGGGCGGCAGCCGGCCCCGGCGAGCGGTACCAGGCCGGCGACGAGAGCCGCCGCGCCGACCGACCGACCCCGCCCGATCCGGAGCAATCCGGCGACCCTCGCTCGACGGCTCATGGCGCCCGGCAGTCTAGCGCGGGGGTCGGCGGTCAGAGCTCGAGCAGATCGCGCCGCAGCGCTACCGCGACCAGCTGGTTGTCCTGCGCGAGCGGGTTGAAGTTGTCGTCGGCCACCAGCACCAGCACGCGGCGCCCGTCGGGGAGGTCCGGTCCGAAGGCCATCCCCTCGAGGTTGTCGGGCG
>JBPEXA010000719.1:0-2652 GCA_052032135.1 Thermoanaerobaculia bacterium
GACGCCGCAAACGACCTTTCCGCAGCCACTTAGCGGCCCCCACCCGACTCGGGCACGCGCCTTGCTCTATCTCGGTACCGTGCCCACGTCCACTCGCCCGGTCCAGGAGGTCTCGATGACGGTCTCGCCCATCGCTCGCCGCCGACGGCGCGGCTTCACCCTCGTGGAGCTGCTGATCGTCGTCGCCGTCCTGGGGGTCTCGATGGTCATCGGCCTGCCGTGGCTGTGGAACATCTACCTCGACCTCCAGCTGCGCAACACCGCCCACGAGGTGCTGTCGATGATGCGCACGGCGCGCTTCAAGGCGATCGCCGAGAACCAGGACTACACGATCATCGCGCGGCGCGCCGACATCGTGCAGCTCTTCGAGGGGGACGACCCCACCATCGTCGGCAATCTGCGCACCACCATGACCTTCCCGGCGGCGGTGACCTTCGCCGGCCCCACCGGCATGCACTTCGATGGCTTCAACGTCCAGGGCGACGACGTGTTCGTCGTCTTCGAGCCCGACGGCTCCGCCGACAGCGCCGGCTCGGTGCGGCTCGGCATCGCCGACCCGGACAACGTCCGCTTCTGGGAGGTCAACCTCGAGCCGGCGACCACCGCCCGCACCCAGCTGTTGCGGTGGAACTACAAGGACAGTGAATGGGAGCAACCGTGATGCGACGAACCGCACCCTCGCCACCCACCGGATTCACGCTCGTCGAGGCGGTCATCTCGGCGGCGCTGATCCTGGTGATCACCGTCGGCATCATGCCGCTCTTCACCCGCTCGCTGGTCAAGAACCTCGAGGGGCGGGAGTCGACGCTGTCGACCAATCACTCGCGCTCGACCACCGAGGCGAACTACCCGCTGCCGCTCGACCGCGATCAGCTGCGGCCGGCGGTGGGCGACATCTCCAGGGTCATGTGCAGCAAGTACGTGCGCGACAGCGGTTGGGAGCCCTACGCCTGCGGCTCGCCGCAGCCCGACGCCGAATGGCTTCGCCAGAGCGTCGTCGAGCAGTACAACATCAACGAGATCTACGACGCCGACACCAAGAACGGCGTCCCCACCTTCCAGAACCCGACGGCGGGCTACGCCTTCGCCGACGACCAGCTCGACTCCTTCGTCCACATCCGCCAGCTGGTCGCCATCACCGAGGGGCAGCGCGAGCAGGACAGTCCGTTCGGCGCCGGGCGCCGGGTCGACATCGTCGACCTGAGGGGGTTCTGATCGTGCGCCCGTCCCGACCCGACGCCGGCTTCACGCTCGTCGAGCTGCTGGTCGCCATGGGGCTGATCGCTCTGGTGCTCGGCGGCGCGATCACCATGTTCAACTACACCAACGAGCTCGCCCGCGCCCAGCTCCATCAGTCCGATCTGCAGCAGTCGGGGCGGGTGGCGCAGCGCGAGATGCTCGCCAACTTGCGGATGGCCGGCCGCGGCGGCCTCCCCGGCTATCACCTGCACGGCTTCGACGCCGCGTCGGGGCCCGCCTCCGACACCCCGGCGATCTCGGTCACCAGCAACGTCGCGCTCGGCACCCGCATCGTGCCGGGCGACGCCACCTCGCCGCGCGTCCAGCTGGGGACCGACATCCTGACCGTCCGCGGCCACTTCAACTCGCCGCCGCTCTACGTCAACTCGACCGATCCCACCACCTTCAACCACGTCGACGGCAGCGGCGGCACGGTGGTGATCTCGAGCCACATCGCCGGCGAGGTGATGCAGGACATGACGGCGATCATCGAGGCGGTCAACGACAACCGCGCCGACGCCATCCTGCTGGTCAGCAACCTGACCGACGAGGTGTACGGGGTCGCCGAGCTCAATCCCGCCGGATCGATCGTTCCCGATCCCTACGTTCCCGATCCCAACAACGAGATCACGATCACCATCGCCTACACCCTGACCGGCACCCGCTCGGCCGCCTACGGCCTGCTGTCGGCCGACGGCGTCTTCCCCGACTCGAGCCCCGGTTGCTGCCCCGACTGGCTGCCGCCCCGCGATCTGACCGGCGTCGGCATCGTGGCGCTGCTCGAGGAGTATCGCTACTACATCGAGGACCCGACCGACGCCGAGCCGAGGCTGGTGCGCGGGCGCTTCTTCCCCGGCACCCAGATCGGATGGCAGAAGGAGGCGGGCGACGACCCGCTGTGGAACGAGGTGATCGCCGACAACATCCTCGACCTGCAGGTCGCGCTCGGCTTCGACTCCAGCTTCGACGGCACCAACTCGCAGAACGGCTTCTTCGACTTCGACCTCGACAACCTCGGCCCCGACGACATCATCTTCGACGCCGACTTCGAGCCGACCGGCGACACCTCGGCCGACGACTGGCTGTTCAACGACCCTCGCGACTTGGGGGCGCTGGCCAGCCTGCCGTGGACGCCCAACCCCGCCGCGGGGCCGACGCCGCCGAGCTTCACCGTCTCTCAGCCGCGGCCGCGCCTCTACTACGCGCGGGTGACCACCCTGGCGATGTCGAGCCGGCCGAATCGCGGCTACCAGGCGCCGGTGATCGCCAGCATCGAAGACCACGTCTATCCGCAGAACATCACCGACCCGGTCAACAGCGGGGAGGGTCGGGCGCGGCGCCGCCTGCTGCTCACCTCCGTCGTCGACCTGAGGAACCTCTGATGCGCATCCGACATCTGACCCGTGAAGGCGG
>JBPEXA010000072.1:0-1694 GCA_052032135.1 Thermoanaerobaculia bacterium
GATCCGCTGGGTCGGTCTCTCCGACTGGGACAACGGGAAGGTGGCCCGCTACGCGCCGATCGTCGAGCCCGACGTCGTCCAGGTCTACCGCAGCGTCCTCGCCGACGACTACCGCTCCAGCGGACTGCAGGCGTGGGTGCGCGACCACCGGGCCGGAGTCTGCTTCTTCTCCCCTCTGCAGCACGGCCTGCTGCTCGGCCGCTACCGGCGACCGACCGAGTTCGAGGCCGGCGACCACCGCTCGAGGCGGCCCGAGTTCCGGGACCAGCGGCTCCTCGACCACCTTCGGGAGTGTCGGGCGGCGGTCGAGGCGCGCTTCCCGACGCTGCCGCAGCCGCTGCTCTCGGCGCTGATCTCCGCGGTGGTCGCCGACGAGCCCGGCGCGTGCGCGCTGCTCGGCATGCGGACCCCCGATCACGTCGCCGCCGCCGCCGAGATCGACACCGAGCTCGACGCCGCCGAGGTCGCCTGGGTCCGCGACCTCTACCGTTCGCTCAGTTGACGATCGGCGGCTCGAAGGTGCGCGGATCGGCGGGCCCGTCGCCGGCGCCGCCGTCGTGCATCGCGATCAACCCCGACAGCAGCTCGAGTCGGCGCCGCGGGTCGGGGGCCTCGAGCAGCGCCTGCTTCTCCGCCGCCCCGAACGGCAGCGCCGCCGCCAGCGCGTTGACCGCGTGCGCGGGCGGCAGCGACGCCAGCAGCTCCATGTCGAGCTCGAAACCGAGGTGATCGGCGAAGCCGGCGACCGCCGACAGCAGCGCCTCGACCTCGAAGTCGGAGCCGAGCTCCTCGAGGTCGCCCTCGAACCCGGTGAGGTCGGCGTGCACCCGGCGGTACCCCCCTTCGGCCACCGCGAGCTCGTCGACCACACGAAACCGCGTCAGCCCTCGCAGCACCACGTGATAGCGCCCGTCCGGCTGGCGCTCGCACTCGACCAGCTCACCGACGCAGCCGACGTCGTAGAGGCGCGGCGACTGGTCGCCGGTCGGGCCGAGGTGATCGGGGGCCGGTTCGACCGGCTGGATCATGGCGATGCGGCGGTCGGTCTCCATCGCCCGCGACACGAGCTGACGGTAGCGCGGCTCGAAGACGTTCAGCGGCAGGTAGGTGCCGGGCAGCAGCAGCATCCCGGTGAGCGGGAAGAGCCTGAAGATCGGTGGCGACGTCGCTGACACAGGGACCTCGAGCGGTGCGGCCGGAGCCGGCGGGGAGCGACTATAGCGAACCTCCGGCAGCCTCTCCCAGCGGGTACAATCCCCCGGATCGGCGGCGCCATTCCACCGTCCCTCGTGCCGGCGGCTCCGCGACCCGGGCCCGTCCCGTTCCCCAGAGAGGAGCGCATGTCGACCATCCTTCCGCACCCCGATCGCTTCGTCGACCGCCATCTCGGCTCCGGCGACGACGACATCCGCGCGATGCTCGAAGAGCTCGGGATCGCCGATCTCGAGGCGCTGAGCGAAGCGGTGGTGCCGCCGTCGATCGCCCGCTCCGAACCGCTCGATCTGCCCGCCCCGCGCAGCGAGCACCAGCTGCTGGCGGCGCTGCGCGAGCTGGCGAGCGGCAACGCGGTGGTGCGCAGCCTGATCGGGACCGGCTACTACGGCACCGTCATGCCACCCGTCATCCAGCGCAACGTGCTCGAGAATCCCGGCTGGTACACCCAGTACACCCCGTACCAGGCGGAGATCTCCCAG
>JBPEXA010000720.1:0-2571 GCA_052032135.1 Thermoanaerobaculia bacterium
CGCTCCTGTCGTCGGTTCCGGCGCCCGCGTCCGGGGTGACGGCGCTGTTCGAGGACGCCACCGCGGCGAGCGGTCTCTCCTTCCGGCATCTCAACGGCATGACGGGTGAGCTTTATTTCGCCGAGATCATGGGCGCCGGCGCCGGATGGACCGACTTCGACGGCGACGGCGACGTCGACCTCTACCTGGTGCAGGGGGGGCCGCTCGGCGAGCCTCGGGAGGGTGGGGCGGCGCCGGAGGGGGGCGCGCCGCCGCTCGACCGCCTGCTGCGCAACGATCGCCGCGACGGTGTCCCGCTGTTCGTCGACGTCACCGAACGCGCCGGCGTGCGGGCCGCCGGTTACGGGATGGGGGTGGCGGTGGCCGACGTCGATGGCGACGGCAACGCCGACCTGTTCGTCAGCAACCTCGGCGCCAACGAGCTGTGGCGCAATCGCGGCGACGGCAGCTTCGAATCGTGGACCGAGCGGTCGGCGGTCGGTGACGCCCGCTGGGCGGTCTCGGCGGCGTTCGGCGATCTCGACGGCGATCTTCGCGTCGACCTGGTGGTCGGCAACTACGTCGACTTCCGGGTCGCCACCCACAAGGCGTGCGCCTCTCCGACCGGCCTGCGCGACTACTGCGGCCCGCTCGCCTACGGCCCCGAGAAGGATCTTCTCTACCGCAACCTCGGCGACGGCCGCTTCGAGGAGGTCGGCACCCGCGCCGGCATCACCGCCCGACCCGGCGGCGCGCTCGGCGTGCAGCTGTTCGACGCCGACGGCGACGGGCGCCTCGACGTCTACGTCGCCAACGACCAGGTGCCCAACCACCTGTGGCGCAATAGCGGCGGTTGGCGCTTCACCGACGAGGCGTCGCTCGCCGGCGTCGCGGTGAACGAGGACGGCCAGCCGGAGGCGAGCATGGGGCTGGCGATCGTCGACCTCACCGGCGACGGGGTGGACGACATCTTCGTCACCCACCTCACCCGGGAGACCAACACCCTCTACGCCGCGGTCGGCGGCGGCTTCTACGAGGACGTGACGCGCGGCAGCGGTCTCGGCGCGAGCAGCTTCCCGGCCACCGGCTTCGGCGTCGCCGCCGCCGACTTCGACGGCGACGGTCGCCCCGACCTGTTCGTCGCCAACGGCGCCGTCAAGCGGATCGAAGAGCAGGTGCGGCGCGGTGATCCGCATCCTCTCGGCCAGCGGGACCAGGTCTTCCTGCAGCGCTCCGACGGCCGCTTCGAGAGCGTCGCGGAGGCCGTGCTCGCCGAACGGGTGGGGCGCGGTGTCGCCGCCGGCGACGTCGACGGCGACGGTCGCACCGATCTGGTGGTGACCAACAACGGCGGCGAGGCGCAGCTCCTCGTGGGGCGAGCGGCGACCGGGCGCTGGCTCGGCGTCGACGTCGGCGGCGTCGACGGCACGCGCCTCCACACGCGGGTGTCGCTCGCGGTCGACGGCCGCCGGCTCGCAGGGTCGGTGGCGACCGACGGCAGCTACGCCTCGAGCCACGACCCGCGCCTCCGCTTTCCGCTCGGCGGCGCGACGCCGACATCGCTCGAGGTCGACTTCCCGACCGGCCGGCGGGTCCGGCTCGCCGCCCCGGCGGTCGACCGCTACCTGAGGTTCGCGCCGTGAGCCGATCGCCGCTGGCGGTGGCGGTGCTCGCCTCGATGTCGATGGCCGCCGCCTCGGGGGCGGTCTCGCTGGTCGACCGCTCCGCCGCCGCCGGCCTCGACTTCGTCCACTTCAGCGGCATGTCGGGCCGCCTCTACTTCGTCGAGATGGTGGGGGCGGGCGCCGCCTGGCTCGACTACGACGGCGACGGCGACCTCGATCTCTATCTGGTGCAGGGGCATCCGCTCGGCGACGACGACCTCTCGCTCGCGACGTTCCCTCCCCGCCACCCGCTGCCGCTGACCGATCGCCTCTATCGCAACGATCGGATCGCGACCGAGGACGGCCTTGGCATCGCGCTGCGCGACGTCACCGCGCGGGCCGCGATCGAGGCCCGGGGTTACGGCATGGGGGTCGCGACCGGCGACGTCGACAACGACGGCGACGTCGATCTCTACCTCGCCAACTGGGGCGCCAACGAGCTGCTGCGCAACCTCGGTGACGGCACCTTCCGTGGCGAGCCGGAGCCGCCGGGGCCGCGGACCACCGACTGGAGCGTGTCGGCGACCTTCTCCGACATCGATCGCGACGGCTGGCTCGACCTCTACGTCGCCAACTACGTCGACTACCGGATGGCGACCCACAAGCAGTGCAAGTCCGACGTCGGCACCGACGACTACTGCGGTCCGCTCGCCTATCCGGCGCTGGAGGACGCGCTCTATCGCAACGACGGCGGCGGGCAGCTTCGCGACGCCAGCGCCGCGGTCGGCATCGCCGGCGCCGCCGGCACCACCCTCGGTATCGTCGCCGCCGACGTCGACGGCGATCGCTGGCCCGACCTCTATGCCGCCAACGATCAGCTGCCGAACTTCCTGTGGAGGAATCGCGGCGACGGCACCTTCGCCGACGACGCCGTGCTCGCCGGCGCGGCGGTCAACGCCGAGGGGCAGCCGGAGGCGAGCATGGGGGT
>JBPEXA010000721.1:0-1857 GCA_052032135.1 Thermoanaerobaculia bacterium
CGGCAGCGAGCAGCGACGGCAGCGGGCGCTGGTCCACGCTCACGCGGAGCTGGCACGCCAGCTGGCGGAGCTCGAGGCCGAGGTCAACCGACCGGCCACGCTCTATCTCGACGCGGGCGACGACGTCGAGCTGGTGGTCGGCCTCGACCCCTGGCTCGCCTCGAGCTCCGGCGCGACGCCCGCGGTCGAGATGCCACGCCACTGAACGGAGATCCCGGACATGACCCGACGACCCTTCCTGCTCCCCCTCCTCCTCACCACCGTCGTCGCTCCCGGCCTGCTCGCCGGCCAGGAGAGCAGGGAGCGGCGGGTGCTGGTGTGGCGCGACGGCGGCGCCCAGACCTTCGAGATCGACGAGCGGATCGGCACCCGGACCTGGCTCGGGGTGACGACGATCGGCTTGACCCCCGAGCTGCTGACGCACTTCGGCGTCGCCGAGCGGCACGGCGTGATGATCGCCTCTCTCGCCGACGACGGTCCCGCCCTGCGCGCCGGCCTCGAGATCGGGGACGTCATCCTCGACGTCGCCGGCGACGCGATCACCGATCCTCCACAGCTGGCGGCGACCGTCCGCGGCCGTCCTCCGGAGCGCACCACGGTCGCGGTGTCGCGAGGGGGTCGCCGGCTCGCTTTCGACGTCGACCTCGACCTTCGCCGCGTCGGCAGCTTCGACGTCGGGCCGATGCTCGAGCCCGGAGTCGGAACCGCCGGTTTCGACGTCGAGATCATCGGCGGCGACCCGGGCACCGGCGAGGTCGTCCGCAGGGTGGTGCTCGACGCCCGCCGGCAGCTCGGCGAGCCGATCGTGCTCCGCCAGCTCGAACACCTCGGTGCCGACCGGCGCGAGCTGCGCGAGGAGATCGATCGCCTGAAACAGCAGCTCCGTGAGCTCGAGGCCGAGATCCGACGACTGACGGACGATCGATGATCATCGGCCTGGTCCCGGCAGCGGGGCGTTCGAGCCGCCTCGGCCGCGCCAAGGCGACGCTCCCCTTTCGCGGCCGCACGATCGCCGGGACGGTCGCCGAGCTGCTCCGCGAGGGAGGCTGCGCCGGCCTCCGCTTCGTAGTCGCCCCCGGGGAGGAGCGCCTCGCCCGGCTCTGCTCGCGGCTCGACGGCGAGGTGATCTACAACCGACGACCGGAGCGCGGCATGCTGAGCTCGATCGTCGCCGGTCTCGACGGGCTCGATCGGACATCCCGCCTGGTGGTCCACCCCGTCGACTTCCCGGCCGTCGCGCCGGAGACCGTCGCCACGCTCCTCGCCGCGCTGGACGACGCGGAGAGCGGCGTCGCCGTGCCGCTCTTCCGCGGTCGTCGCGGCCACCCGATCGCCCTGCGCGGCGCGGCGCTCGCCGAGGTGGAGCGCCTCGATCCGGAGGTCGGCCTGCGCCAGATCTTCGACCGCATCGAGCCCCGCGAGGTCGCGGTCGACGACGAGGGGTGCCGGCTCGACGTCGACCGGTGGAGCGACTACCTCCGCCTCGCCGGCTAGCCCATCGCCCTCCGCTCGAGCTCGGCCGCGACGTGGCCGCCGATCAGCACCGACAGGGAGCTCAGATAGAGCCAGACGAGCAACAGCATGCCGCCCCAGATGTAGCCGTAGGGCGTGACCCCGGAGAGGCGACCGACGTAGAGACGGAAGAGCACCGAGATCGCCGCCCACAGGATCGCGCCGACCAGTGCCCCGACCAGCACGCGGCGCTTCGATCGGCTCTGATCGTGGTAGGGGAGGAAGTAGTAGATCAACCACAGCATGCCGACACCGACCAGGAAGACGACCGGCCACCGAAGCGCGCTGGCGAGGGACGGCATACCGAGCAGACGGCTCAGCTCGGGACCGACGAGCAGCGCGATC
>JBPEXA010000722.1:0-7840 GCA_052032135.1 Thermoanaerobaculia bacterium
GACTTCTGGAGCTCGACGTCGCTGCGGGTCTTCTCCGCGTACTCGATCCGCCGGTAGTGGTTGTAGACCGCCACCGCCAGCTTCTTCTTCGCGGTCTCCTGCCCGATCACGTACTGGGCGAGGAACTCGTCGATCTCCTTGGGCTTGGGGAGTGTCGTCTCCTGCTGCTGCTCGAGCAGCTTGTCCTCGGCGATGATGTCGAGGCAGATGTCGACGCACTCGTCACAGATGAAGACCGTCGGCCCAGCGATGAGCTTCTTGACCTCGCGCTGGCTCTTGTTGCAGAACGAGCACCGCAGCGCGTCGTCGCCGGTCTCTTTTTTTGCCATCTCGGGTTCCCTCGGGTCTCTGTAGCGCCTGCCGAACGGGGCTTGAGCGACGTCGCGCCACCCCTGTTCAGGACTGAAAACGAACCGGCCGCAAGAGAGATTCCTCGAGGGCCCGACGTCGCCGGCAGTATAGCAAAGCCTGTTACTAGTGGGGTTTTCGGCCCTTCACCCGCCGTCGCACCGGCGCCGGCACCGGCGGCGGGCGCCCGCTCGTGGGAGCGGGCCTACTCGGCAGCGCCGGCGGCCCGGCGATCCATCACCCGATCGACGATGCCGTACTCGACGGCCGCGTCGGCGGTGAGGATCTTGTCGCGCTCGGTGTCGCCGTGGATCTCGTCCTTCGACTTGCCGGTGTGGAAGGCGAGAATCTCGTCCATCCGGTCGCGCATGCGGGTGAGGTCCTTGGCGTGGATGTCGATGTCGGTCTGCTGCCCCTGCAGCCCGTAGAGCAGCGGCTGGTGGATCAGCACCCGGCTGTTGGGCAACACCGCCCGCTTCCCCTTGGTGCCACCGGCGAGCAGCACCGCCGCCATCGACGCCGCCTGACCGACGCACAGCGTCGCGACGTCCGGCTTGATGTACTGCATGGTGTCGTAGATCGCCATCCCGGCGGTGATCGAGCCGCCCGGCGAGTTGACGTAGAGCGAGATGTCGCGCTCGGGGTTCTCCGCCTCGAGGAACAGCATCTGCGCGATGATCAGGTTCGAGACGTCGTCGTCGATCGGACGCCCGAGGAAGACGATGTTGTCCTTGAGCAGCCGGCTGTAGATGTCGTACGCCCGCTCCCCTCGGTTGGTCTGCTCCACTACCATCGGAATCAGCATTGGCTCACGGCTCCTCTCGGGACGCGCCATCGTCGGCGCCGCCCGTGGTCGGATCTTCTCCCAGGAGCCGCTTCAGCGCGCGCTCCCGCAGCAATTGGGCTCGCAGCTGCTGCAGCCGCCCGTCACGGTCGAGCGCCTGGCGCAGCCGCGCTGTCGACTGTCCCTGCGCCTTGGCGAGCCGGGCGAGCGTCGCCTCGAACTCGTCCTCCGGCACCTCGAGCTCGAAGCTCCGGGCGACGGCGTCGAGCAGCAGGCGCGCGTGCACCTGCGCCTCCGCCTGCGGCCGGATCTGATCGGCGAGCTGCGACCAGTCGATCTGCGCCGTCGACGGGTCGACGCCGCGCGCTCCCAGGCCCTCGGCATAGTCGGTCAGCAGGTGGCGGATCTCGGCGTCGACCACCCCGGGCGGCATCTCCGCCGGATTGCGCTGGCGCAGCTGATCGAGCACCGCGTTCTCGCGCAACCGTCGCGCCTCACGCTCCTTGCCGGCGGCCAATCGCTGAGCGACGTCGGTGCGCAGCTCGTCGACGCCGGCGAAGCCGCCGATCCGGCTCGCCAGCTCGTCGTCGAGCTCCGGCAGCTCCTTCTCCTTGATCGCGGTGATCTCGAGCTCGAACGCTCGCCGCCGCTCTTCGCTCTCCGGCCCCGGCTCGACGCGCTCGAAGCGTCCCTTCTGCCCGACCGTCTTGCCGACGACCTCGATCGACAGCTCTTCCCAGACGTTCGGATCGCCGACCTCGAACGCCACCACCTCGGGGTCGCCGTCGCCCTCCGTCGTCTCCGCCAGCTTCGCTTCGACCAGCAGCCCGTTGGCCGCCGGCTGCTCGACGTCGACCCACGGCGCGAGGCTGCGGCGCAGGTCGTCGAGAGCGCTGTCGATCTCCGCCGCGTCGACCTCGACCTTCGGCGCCGGCAGCTCGAAGCCGTCGAGCTCGGCGAGCGCGAACTCGGGCCGCACTTCGACTACCGCGGTGAACGTCATCGGCGCCCCCTCGAGGTTGTTGACGTCCTCCACCTTCGGGGGGAGCAGCGGCTCGAGCTGCGCCTCCGCCTCCGCCTGCCGCCAGTAGCGCGGCAGCAGGCGGTCGACGACCTCCTGCTCGATCTCCTTGCCGAACCGCTGGCGGACGATGTCGGCGGGGACCTTCCCCTTGCGGAAGCCGGGGAGCTTGGCCTGGCCGCGATACTCGTTGGTGACGCGGTCGGTCTCCGCGGCGACGGTCGCCGCCGGCACCTCGACCTTGAGGCGCTTCTGGCACGGACCGGCCTCCTCGACCGACACTAGGACACTCATCTGCGGATTCTCGAACGGTTCAGCGGCAAAGGGGGGCGATCGGGGCACCCGGGGGGGTCGCTGGTGCGAAAGGGGGGACTCGAACCCCCACCCCGAGTTCGGGACTAGATCCTAAGTCTAGCGCGTCTACCAATTCCGCCACTTTCGCTGCAGAGGTCGATGGGTGGGGGGAGACGTGGTGAGCCGCCAGGGACTCGAACCCCGAACCCGCAGATTAAGAGTCTGCTGCTCTACCAGTTGAGCTAGCGGCCCACGGGGGCTTCCCCGAGCCGGGGATTATACTCGCCCGCCCGACTGCCTCAACCCCCCCGGAACCGGCGGGATCGACCCCGCTGCGAGGGGCGTCACCCCCCCTGCACGAAGCGGACGACCTCGACGCGATCGCCGTCCCGCAACGGCGTCGACGCCAGCCGCTCGCGCCGCACGATCTCGCCGTTGAGCTCGATCGCGACCGGCGTCTCCCGCAGTCCGAGCTGCTCGAGGAGCCCCTCGACCGTGGCCGCACCGGCGAGTGCCCTGGCCTCGCCGTTGACGGTGATCGTCGCCGCCGCGCTCATCTCACAACAGGTGCTTGATCTCGGCCTTGCCGATCGGGCTGGTGGCGCTGATGATGAGGGCGGCGGAGTTCTCCGGCACCGGCGGGACCTCGACCAGCAGCTCGAGGGTGCCGTTGTCGTCGGTCGTCCCCTCCGCCAGGGTGACCGGCGACATCATCTTCGAGATCATCCGCACGGCGACGTGGGCGTCCGCCACCGGCTTGCCGGAGCGGCTGGCGTGGGTGCCGAGGTCGATGCGGCTGGTGGTGGCGCTGGCGAGCGCCGGGCTCTCGTCCATCAGCAGCACCAGGCTCTCCTCGGCGGCGACGCTCGCCAGGTAGTCGAAGATCACCTGATCGAGGCTCGGCGCGCCCGCTTCGGAGGGGGTCGGTGTGGGGAGCAGCGGCTCGTCGAGGGTCGCCTCGACCGGGGTCTCCTGTTCGACCGGCTCCGGCTCGACCTCCGCCTCCGCCGACTCCACCGCCTCTTCGACGGTCTCCTCGTCGACGCCGAAGAAGACGTCCGCCTGCTGCTTCATCCGCGCGGTGGCGATCTCCTCGCGCGACACCTCCGGCTCCGAGGCGGCGGCGGGGCGCTCGCCGTCGGCGGTCTCGGCGTCGAAGCGGCCGTCGCGGATCTGCTGGATCATCAGCCGATGCTGGCGCTCCATCAGCTTGGCGATCGCCCGCTTGCTCCCCCCCTCTTCGAGCAGCTGCTTGTAGGTCGCCCGCTTGCGGGCGAGGATCCGGCCGCCGACGTAGATCAGGCTCTCGATCCAGGCACTCTCTTCCCCCTTGTCCTCGGTCTGGATGTGGAAGACGGTGCCACGGTGCTTGATGTCGTTGTTGAAGCCCGTGATCATGGGGAGACCCGCCGAAAAACGGCGTCGGGATTCTACGTTCTGCCCCCGACCGTTACAATGAAACGACGATGTCGCGGCTCTATTCGATCGGCTCGGCGCGGCCGCCGAAGGACATTCCCGCTCCCACTCCGGGAGCCGGCTCCCGGCTGGTCGACAGCTTCGGCAGGGAGCTGACCTACCTGCGGGTCTCGGTCACCGACCGCTGCAACCTGCGCTGCCTCTACTGCCTGCCCGAGGACGCCGAGTTCGGCTTCGGCGATCGCGACTTCCTCACCGCCGACGACCTCGAGACGCTGGTCGGCACGCTGGTGGGGATGGGGATCCGCAGGGTACGGCTCACCGGCGGCGAGCCGCTGGTGCGGCGCGACATCGTCGACATCGTCGGTCGCCTCGCCGCCCTCCCCGGCCTCGACGACCTCGCGCTGTCGACCAACGGCACGGAGCTCGGCAGGCTGGCGGTGCCGTTGCGCGACGCCGGCCTGCGGCGCGTCAACGTCAGCGTCGACACCCTCGACGGCGAGCGGTTCCATCAGATCACCCGGCGCGACCAGCTCGAGGACGTCTGGAACGGCGTCGAAGCGGCGCTCGCCGCCGGGCTCGAGCCGGTGAAGCTCAACTGCGTGCTGATGGCCGACCACCGTCCCGACGATCTCGATCGGCTGGTGGAGCTGACCCTCGACCGTCCCCTGACGGTGCGCTTCATCGAGATGATGCCGACCGCCGCCAACCGCCATCTCCACGACGATCGCTACCGCTCCTGCGACTGGCTGCGGGCGCGCATCGAGCGGCGCCATGGCGAGCTCGAGCCGGTCGCAGCGAAAGTCCGAACCGGGCCGGCCCGCGCCTTCCGCATCCCCGGTGCACGCGGGCAGGTGGGCTTCATCACCCCGCTCTCCCACACCTTCTGCCGCGACTGCAACCGCCTGCGGTTGACCGCTCGCGGCGAGCTGCGACTCTGCCTGTTCGCCGACCGTACCCACCCGCTGCGCCACCTGATCGGCGACCGTGGGGCGCTCGAGGCGGAGATCGAGCGGCTGCTGGCGGAGAAGCCGGAGGAGCACCTGCTGACCGCCGGTAACTACGGCAACCTCGCCAGCTTCATGGAGATCGGCGGCTGATCGCGCCGGTTGCCGACCCCGCCCCCCCGTGAGACACTAGCCGTTCGGCAGACCGCTGCGGGCCGTTCCGCTTCCCGCCGCCACCCCACAACTCGACGAGGTCACCACCCCGACCGGAGGTCTATCCATGTCTGATGCCAGGCTAGTCGATTACGAGGTTCGCGAGGGGGTCGCCTATCTGACCCTGAACGACCCGCCGGCCAACACCTACACCCACGAGATGATGCGCGATCTCGACGAGGCGATCCTGAAGGCACGGTTCGACAACGACGTCCACGTCCTCGTCCTCACCGGCGAAGGTGACAAGTTCTTCTGCGCCGGCGCCAACATCAAGATGCTGCAGGAGTCGGACCCCACCTTCAAGTACTACTTCTGCCTGCACGCCAACGAGACCCTCAACCGGCTGGAGCACACGCCGAAGCTCGTCATCGCGGCCCTCAACGGCCACACCGTCGGTGGCGGCCTGGAGATCGCGATGGCCGCCGACCTGCGGATCGCCAAGAAGGACGCCGGCAAGCTCGGCCTGCCGGAGATCAATCTCGGCGTCCTTCCCGGGACCGGCGGCACCCAGCGGCTGTCGCGGATGATCGGCAAGTCGAAGTCGATCGAGCTGATGATCACCGCCGAGCTGTTCTCCTTCGAGCGCGGCATGGAGCTCGGTCTCGTCAACCAGGTGCTCGACGGCGACGACTTCATGGATCAGATCCACGCCTACGCCCGCCAGTTCTGCCTCCCCAACGCCGCCGCCAAGGCGGCCGGCCGGATCAAGCGCTCGGTGCAGTCGGGATGCGAGGTGCCGTTCGAGAGCGGCCTGGCGATCGAGCGCGAGCTCCAGCAGCTCCTCTTCACCAGCGAGGACGCGAAGGAGGGGCTCGCCGCCTACGTCGAGAAGCGCAAGCCCTCCTTCTCGGGTCGTTGACGGTGGGCGACGCGGCGACGGCCGGCCCTCAGCTGCCGCCGGCCCGGCTCTACATCGGCGGCGAGTGGGTCGACGCCGAGGGTGGGCGCACCTTCTCCACCGTCAACCCCGCCACCGAGGAGGTGTTGTGCGAGGTCGCCTCGGGCTCGGCCGGCGACGTCGATCGCGCGGTGAGCGCAGCGCGCGGCGCCCTCGACGGCGAATGGGGCGAGCTGACCGCCCGCGAGCGGGGCAAGCTGATCTGGCGCCTCGCCGACGCGCTCGAAGCGGCGATCGACGACTTCGCGCTGGTCGAGACGCTCGACAACGGCAAGCCAATCTTCGAGTCGCGCTACGTCGACATGCCGTCGGTGATCGACTGCCTCCGCTACTACGCCGGGTGGGCCGACAAGGTGACCGGAGAGACGCTGCCGCTGTCGGGTCCGGTGGTGCTCAACTACACCCTGCGCGAGCCGGTCGGTGTCGTCGGCGCGATCACCCCCTGGAACTTCCCGCTCCTGCTCGCCTCCTGGAAAATCGCCCCGGCGCTCGCCTGCGGCAACACCGTGGTGCACAAGCCGGCGTCGATGACGCCGCTGACGGCGCTCAAGCTCGCCGAGCTCGCCACCGAGGTCGGCATCCCGGCAGGGGTGCTCAACGTCGTGCCGGGAGGCGGCTCGGAGGTCGGCGGCACGATGGTGGCGCACGCCGGGATCGACAAGATCGCCTTCACCGGGTCGACCGAAGTCGGCATCGGCATCGCCCGCCAGGCGGCGGAGAGCGTCAAGCGGTTGTCGCTCGAGCTGGGCGGCAAGTCCCCCAACGTCGTCTTCGCCGACGCCGACATCGACGCCGCCGTGAAGGGCGCGTTCAACGGCATCTTCTACGGCAAGGGCGAGGTGTGCGCGGCGGGCTCGCGCCTCTTCGTCGAGCGCGCCGCCCACGACGAGCTGGTCGAGAAGCTGGTCGGCCGCACCGCGAGCCTGCAGCCGGGCGACCCGCTCCACCCCAAGACCCGACTCGGCGCGCTGGTCTCCGCCGAGCAGCGGGAGAGCGTCCTCGGCT
This sequence comes from Thermoanaerobaculia bacterium, assembly GCA_052032135.1. GTDB lineage: Bacteria > Acidobacteriota > Thermoanaerobaculia > Multivoradales > JAHEKO01 > CALZKB01. Next base: position 6,927 of record JBPEXA010000722.1, read on the forward strand.
ACGTCGAGATCGGCCGCTCGGAGGGGGCCGAGGTCGCCACCGGCGGCGCCGCCGCCGACGTCGACGGCAAGGGGTACTTCATGCAGCCGACCGTGCTCACCGGCGTCGACAACTCGATGAAGGTGGCGCAGGAGGAGATCTTCGGTCCGGTGCTGGTCACCATCCCGTTCGACGAGGTCGACGAGGCGGTCGCGCTCGCCAACCAGACGATCTACGGCCTCGCCGCCGGCGTCTGGACCCGCGACGTCGCCAAGGCGCACCAGGTCGCCTCCCGCATCCAGGCGGGGACGGTGTGGATCAACCAGTACAACTGGTACGACGCCGGGGCGCCCTTCGGCGGCTACAAGCAGAGCGGCTACGGCCGCGAGCTCGGCCGCCAGGCGCTCGACATGTACACGGAGACCAAGACCGTCTTCGTCGGCACATGAACGAAGGGCTGGTGCTGGCGGCGGCGGTGCGGACGCCGATCGGCCGCTTCGGCGGCGCGCTGGCGCCGCTCTCCGCAGCCGATCTCGGCACGGCGGCCGCCGCCGGTGCCATCGAGCGGTCGGGCGTCGATCCCTCCGCGATCGACCAGGTCGTCTTCGGGCACGCCCGCCAGGCGGGCGGCGGTCCCAACACCGCCCGCCAGATCGGCCATCGGGCGGGGATCCCGGTGGAGCGTCCCGCCTACACCGTCAACCAAGCGTGTGCCTCTGGCCTGCAGGCGGTGCTCTCGGCGGCGCGGGCGATCCGCCTCGGCGAGGCGCGGGTGGTGCTCGCCGGCGGCACCGAGAGCATGTCGAACACCCCTTACCTGCTGCCGCGGGCGCGGTGGGGGTACCGCCTCGGCCACGCCGAGCTGACCGACGGCATGTACCGCGACGGCTTCGACTGCCCGATCTGCGGCCTGGTGATGGGGGAGACCGCCGAAG
>JBPEXA010000723.1:0-2014 GCA_052032135.1 Thermoanaerobaculia bacterium
TTCAAGATCGCCGACGTCGTCGAGTACGCCCAACGCCTCGGCGTGGCGGTCTACCCGATCGCGGTGTCGAGCACCGGATCGTCGATCGACCGGCACGCTCACGAGGCCGAGCGCCACCTGCGGCGACTGGCGACCGCCACCGGCGGCAGCGCCTTCTTCATCCAGCGGGCGAGCGGCATCGAGCGCGCCTACGAGCGGATCGAGGCGGAGCTTCGCGCTCAGTACCTGATCGGCTACCAGTCGACCCACACCCGTCCCGGAGACTTCCGCGCCGTCGAGGTCGACGTCGATCGCCCCGGCCTGCGGGCGCGCACCATCCCCGGCTACTACCCGTGAGCGGGCCGCGGCCCGCCGGCCTGGGGCGATCGCCCTATGGATCGCCGCGAGGACGTCGACTACCGTCTCGACGACGGAACCGACCCCTCGCGCGGGCCGGCGGGAGCGACCTCCTTCGACTCGCTCGGCGGCGGTCGAGCGGGTCGCCCTCGGGCTCCCGGCTGGAACGACCGGCCGCCGGGACGTAGAGTCTGCCGGTCCGAGCCACGCCCATGCCCCGATCCACCCCGACCATCCTCCTCGCTCTCCTCGCCGCCGCCGGCTGCGCGACCGCGCCACCCGCCGAGCCGCCGGCGGACCCCCCGTCCGCGCGGGCGGCGTGGCTCCGCTCCCTCGGCGGCCTGGGGCCCGACATCCCCTTCGCCGTCGGCGCCACCTCGGACGGCGAGGTCGTCGCCGCCGGCACCTTCGCCAATCGCGCCGAGTTCGGGGCCGAGGCTCTCGACGCCCCCCGCAACCGTGACATCTTCGTCGCTCGCCTCGCCGCCGACGGAGCGGTGCGGTGGGCGCGCCGCCTCGGCGGCCGCCCCGGCGACGAGCCGCGGGCTCTGGCGATCGACGGTGACGGCAACGCGTGGGTGGTCGGCTTCTTCACCGCCGCTCTCGGCGACGAGCGATCGGGCTCGGCGCTGGTCAGCAACGGCGGCGCCGACGCCTTCGTCGTCGCGCTGACGCCCGACGGCGAGGTGGCCGCGCGATTCGCCTTCGGCGGGCCGCTGGCCGACAACGCCAACGCGATCGCGGTCGACGACCGTGGCCGCATCATCGTCGCCGGCACCTTCCAGGACGAGCTCGCCCTCGGCTCCCACACGCTGCGCAGCGCCGGGGGGCGCGACGCCTTCGTCGCCGCCTTCGACCCCGATGGGACGCCGCGGTGGGCGATGCGATACGGCGGGCCCCGGACCGACGAGGCGCGCAAGATCCTCCTGGCCGGCGATGAGATCTGGGTCGCCGGCACCTTCGAAGGCGAGATCGGCGCCCGCCGCTCGCGCGGATGGTCGGACGTCTTCGTGCTGCGCCTCGGCAGCGACGGCACGACCCTCGCCGAGACCTCGCTCGGCGGCAGCGGGACCGACCGCGTCGCCGGCCTCGCCGCCGCGCCCGGCGGCACCGTCCGCCTGGTGGGAGACTTCCAGCGCACCCTGCACGACGGCAGCGGCCGACCGCTGGTCGACAGCGTCGGGGGCGCCGACATCTTCGTCGCCGACGTCGGCGCCGACGGTGCGGTCGTTCGCGCCGCCCGCTTCGGCGGCGAGGTGACCGACCAGGCGTTGACGGCGTCGACCTCGGCGAGCGGCGGCGTGCTGATCGGCGGCTACTTCCAGGGCCGCTCGGACCTCGATCCAGGCCCCGCGGAGCTGTGGGTCGAGAGCCCCGACCCGACCAACGCCGACGGCTTCGTCGTCGAACTGTCGAGTGACGGCACGCTCGCCGGCGCCCGCAGGCTCGGCGACGACGGTGTCGAGCAGGTGCTCGCGGTGGTCGCCGCCGACGACGGCGGCTTCGCCGCGGCCGGCCTGTTCAAGGAGCGGCTGGCGCTCCCCTGGCTCTCCCCCGCGGCGGTCGTCGAAGGCCTCGGCAAGAGCGACGTCTTCGTCGTTCGCAGCCGCTTCTAGCGGGCGCCGCCGAACGGCGAACCGGACCCCGCCAACCGGTTCGCACCTCCGTCGGCGCCGAC
>JBPEXA010000724.1:0-4920 GCA_052032135.1 Thermoanaerobaculia bacterium
CCGCGCGTCGACGCCACCTTGCTCCGCGCCTCCTCGTTGGAGCCGACCTCCGGATGGCTGACCAGCGGCGCCGCCGCCGCGTCGCCGTAGAGCCAGGCGGCGAACACCTCCCAGGTGCCGCGCCCCGGCTCCTTGTTGAAGAAGGCGACGCGACGGTCGGGCCCTCCGAGCGACGACCAGCGATCGATCTCGCCCTCGTAGAGGCGGCGCGCCTGCTCGCGACCGAGACAGCGCACGCCGCCGTGCCACACATCGGCCGACACCACCAGCGCCAGGGCGTCGGAACCGATGATGGTGGAGTGGAAGTCGGTCGCCGGGAACCGCTCGCGGTCGGCGGGGCGGATCGGCCGCGAGACCATCGCCACCTCCGCCCGGCCGTCGGCGAGCGCCGCGATCCCGCCCGAGCTGCCACCGGCGGTGTCGACGACGATCTTCGCCCCCGACTCCCGGCGCAGGATCTCCGCCGCCTCGTCGATCACCGGATGGACGGTGGTCGAACCGTTGATGCGCAGCGCCGCGGTGGTCGGCGCCGCGACGGCGAGCAGCGCGAGCGCCGCCGCCGCGACTCTCAGCAGCATTCGTCCGGTCCGCAGCACGTCCCTTCGGGCGCGGTGGTGAGGTCGAAGTCCTCCCCCTTGGTCTCGCGCGGATGGCGCAGCACCGTGCGCGAGCAGTCGAACGGCTGCGCCTCGTCGAGCGGCACCGGCTCGTGCGGCTCGACGAAGTCGAAGCACCCTTCGTAGGGGGGCCGCCGGTAGAGCTGGAAGGTCTTGTCGCACACCGCGTAGCGGTGGCCGCGCACCATCCGGTGGCCGTCGTCGTCGAGCACCTCCTTGAACGGCCCGCGGTAGATCACCGCCTGGCGCCGCTCCCAGCACGGCCCTTCCTTGCCCTTGAACGCCTCCACGGTGACCGAGCGGAACTCGATGCCGTCGACCGTCTGCCACGGGTCGTCCTGCCGCTCGAGGACGCGGACGCCGTGGAAGCCCGCCCGCTCGAACGCCTCGAGGAAACCACTCTCGGTGAACGCGCCGGAGACACAGCCGCTCCACAGCTCGGGATCCTGCTGCATCTCGAGCGGCACCGCCTCGTCGCTGACGATGTCCGAGATGACCGCTCGCCCGCCGTTGCGCAGCACCCGGTAGATCTCCTCGAACAGGCGCCCCTTCTGATCGTTGTCGACGAGGTTCAGCACGCAGTTCGAGATCACCACGTCGACCGAGTCCGCGGCGATCATCGGCTCGGTCGCGCGGAGGCGGTCGGCGACCTCCTCGATCTCGATCAGCCGCTCGACGTCGGCGGCCGGCTGCCGCGCCAGCTCGGCGTCGAGCAGATCGAGATCGAGGGCGAGATCCTGGATCCGGCCGCGACGGAACTCGACGTTCTCGAAGCCGATCCGCTCGGCCACGGTCGGTGCCGCCTCACGCGCCACCGAGAGCATGTCGGCGGTCATGTCGACGCCGATCACCCGCCCGCTCTCCCCCACCACCTGGGCGGCGATGAAGCAGATCTTGCCGGTGCCGCTGCCGAGATCGAGCACGGTCTCTCCGGGCTGCAGGTGGCGGGACGGATCGCCGCAGCCGTAGTCGCGCTCGATCACCTCGCGGGGGATCACTTCCAGGTATCGCGGATCGTAGTCGACCGGACAGCACAGCTCGGCCACGCGGTTGCGGGCGCCCTCGCTGTAGCGCTGCCGCACGTTCTTCTCCACCTTGGCTACGGTCATCGGTCCTCTCCTTCGGCCTGCCGGATGATTCGATGCCCCGAGACGCCACTCCCTTCGAGCGGGCCACCGGGACAGGTCGCGGGGATGGCGGGCGTCAGGCGGGGGGCGCCCGGCCGTCCGGGACCGCCAGGGCGACGGCGGGGAGGGCGCCGCGGCGCCACGGCCGGTGGCCGGCGAGAGCCGCCAACGCCAGGCGGAGCTCGCCGATCGTCCGTCGCCAGCCGGGCGAGCTCGCCGTCGCCACCCAGCGCTCGAGATCGGTGCGGCTGTCGAGATCGGCCAACGCGGGCAGCAGGTGGACGCGGCGGCCGGCGGCGGCGAGCGCCGCCACCAGGGCGGCCCGGGTCGTCGGCCGGCACCAGCGGACGCTTCGCAGCTCGCGGGCGATCGATCGCCGGAAGGCGAGCAGGTAGACGCCGCCGTCGGTCGACGGCCCGATCACGACGTCGCCGTCGTCGCCGTCGAGGCGCGCCAGCGCCGCGGCGATCAGCTCCGCACCGAGGTCGGGGGTATCGGTGCCGACGACCACTACCGGGCCCGAGGCGTCGGCCTCGACGGTGGCGATCGCGTCGAGCAGTCGCTCGCCAAAGGTGGCGCCACGTTGCTCGACCGTGGCGAGATCGGCGGCGACGCCATGGAGAGCGGGGGTGGCGACGGTCAGCGCGCAATCGTTCGCGCGACCGGCGTCGAGCACCCGCGACAGGCACGCCGCGTGGAGCCGCCGCTCCGCGCGCGAGCCCGCCGCCCCCAGCCAGCGGCGTCGCGCTTGCTCGCGGCCGGGGCCGAGGGTGAAGACCAGCAGGGTGGGCTGAGGCGTGCGATGCATTCGGTTCAGCAGAGACTACGACACCGATCGGCGGCCGGTTTGGCCGCAGTCTACCCGCCTCCGGCGGCCGCCAGGAGAGCGACCGCGCTGGGCTATCATCGCTCTCCCTTGCTCCGCTTCCTGCTGTGCGCCATCCCGTCGGTCGTGCTGGTGATGGCGGCGGCCGTGCTCCTCTTCGGCGCCCTCGACGACGGGGTGCCGTCGCGCCTGCCGGGTCTGACGCTACTCGGCGGTTGGGTGCTCGAGGCGGCCGCACTCACCGCCCTCTTCCTGCTGGTGCAGGGGCGGGCCGGAGCGTGGTGGCTCGACGGGCTGCTCGCCGGCTGGATCGGCTGGATCTTCCGCGGGCCGGTGTTGATGCTGACCGTCGCCGACGTCATCGCCGGCGGCCGTGAACCGTGGTGGACGCTCACCCAGCGCTGGCTGCTGACCTACTCGCTGGCGGGACTGCTGCTGGCGCTGCTGGCGCGCCGATTGCGTCGCCCCGCCTCCGGTGCGGCTCCGTGAGGGTCGCCGGCATCGGGCACGGCTTCCCCGCCCACTATTACGACCAGGACCAGCTGCTGGCGGCCGCGCGCGAGCAATGGAGCGGCCGGCTCCACAACCCCGACCGGCTGCGAAGGCTGTTCGAGAACGTCGCCGTCGGCGGCCGCTACCTGGCGCTGCCGATCGACGCCTATGCCGAGCTCGACGACTTCGGCGCCGCCAACGACGCGTGGATCGAGGTCGGCCTCGAGGTCGGAGCGGCGGCGATCGAGGGGGCGATCCGCGACGCCGGCATCGATGCCGCCGAGATCGACGCCCTCTACACCGTCTCGGTCACCGGTCTCGCCACCCCGTCCCTCGACGCGCGGCTGATGAATCGCCTGCCGCTCGCCCCTCATCTCAAGCGCATCCCGATCTTCGGCCTCGGCTGCGTGGCGGGCGCGGCGGGAATCGCCCGCGCCGCCGATTACGTGCGCGGCCACCCGGACGGCGTCGCCATGTTGCTGTCGGTCGAGCTCTGCTCGCTCACCTTGCAGCGCCGCGACCTGTCGATCGCCAATCTGATCGCGACCGGCCTGTTCGGCGATGGCGCCGCGGCGGTGGCGGTCAGCGGTGAGCAGCGCGACGCCACCGGCCCCCGGATCGTGGCGACTCGCTCGATCTTCTACCCCGACAGCGAGCGGGTGATGGGGTGGGACATCTCGACCGCCGGCTTCTCGATCGTCCTCTCCGCCGAGGTGCCGCAGATCGTGCTGCGGCATCTGCGGCGCGACGTCGACGCCTTTCTCGCCGATCACGGGCTCGAGCGGGCCGATGTCGGCAGTTGGATCGCCCACACGGGCGGCCCCAAGGTGCTCGAAGCTGTCGCCGCCGCGCTCGAGCTGCCCGACGGTGAGCTCGAGCTGAGTTGGAAGAGCTTGCGCGAGGTCGGCAACCTGTCGTCGACCTCGGTGCTGCTGGTGCTCGAGGAGACGCGGCGCGAGCGGCGTCCGCAGGCCGGCACCCTCGGCCTGCTGTTCGCGCTCGGTCCCGGGTTCTGCTCCGAGCTGGTGCTGCTGGAGTGGTGAGCGGGAGGCGAATGCCCGCTCCGCAGGCCCCGTAGTCGACGCATGGGAGAGCGATCCGAGCTGCGTCGCCTCGTCGCCTGCCCCGACTGCGGGTTGCAGTTCGACGCCTCCGGCCATCCGCCGCCGGCGCGCTTCCACTGCGCCTGTGGGGCACTGGTCGTGGTCGCCGTCGCCGAGCCGCACGACAGCGAGGTGGTGCGCTGCTCGTCGTGCGGCGCCCCGCGCAGCGAGGAGCGGCCGGCGTGCGACGCCTGCGGCGCCGACTTCACCCTCCACGAGCAGGACCTCCACACGCTCTGTCCGAGCTGCATGAGCCGGATCAGCGACCGCGCCCGCTTCTGCCATGCGTGCGGCGCCGGCATCGTGCCGCAGGGGACGATCGGCGAGCTCACCGAGCGCCCGTGCCCAGTGTGCGGCGAGCTGCACGCGCTCTACGGCCGCAACGTCGAGGGCGAGATCACCGTGCTCGAATGCGACCGCTGTGCCGGCGTCTGGGTCGGCCACGGCATCTTCCGCCTGCTTGAGGAGCGCTCCGACCGCGACGTCGACAGCTGGGCGGCGGCCAAGGCGGCGACGGAGGGTGGCGCCTCCGCCGACGGCGAGCCGTTCTACCGCCCGTGCGTCGCCTGCGGCAAGCTGATGCACCGCCGCAACTACGGGCGTCGCAGCGGCGTCATCGTCGACGTCTGTCACGAGCACGGGCTGTGGTTCGACCGCGGCGAGCTGGAGCGCATCCTCGCCTGGCGCCGGGAGGGTGGCGCGCGGCGCGCGGAGACCACCGCCCGGCCGGCGACGACCGCCGCGTCGGCGCCGCC
>JBPEXA010000725.1:0-4730 GCA_052032135.1 Thermoanaerobaculia bacterium
GGCGGCTGCGGCTCTCGCCTCCACCTTCGCCGGATCCTCCCGACGCTCCTCGATCCGCGCCTTCTTCCCTCGCAGCGCGCGCAGGTAGTAGAGCTTGGCCCGCCGGACCTGACCACGGCGCACCACCTCCAGACGATCGATCACCGGCGAGTGGATCGGAAAGACCCGCTCGACGCCGATGCCGCCGGAGATCTTGCGGACGGTGAAGCTCTCTCGGGTGCCGTCGCCCCGGCGGCCGATCACGACTCCCTGGAAGACCTGGATCCGTTCCTTGTCGCCCTCGGCGACCTTGACGTGGACCTTGACGGTGTCACCGGCGCGGAAGTCGGGAATGTCAGAGCGCAGGTAGGCGCGCTCGATCTCTTGCAACTTGTTCATGATGGAACCCTCTCGGAGCCGGTCGAGTGAGGCGCCGGCGAGCCCGCTATTATCGAACGGACCGCCGCGATTGGCAAGGCGCCCCGAGGCGACGCCCCCCGGCTCAGCCGTCGCGCTCCAACCGCTCGAGGAAGGCGCGGTCGTCGTCGCCGAGCTCGGCGTCGGCGAGCAGGTCCGGGCGCTTGCGCCAGGTGGCGCGCAGCGCCTCCCGGCGGCGCCAGCGATCGACGGCCGCATGGTCGCCGGAGAGCAGCACCTCGGGCACGTCGAGACCCTCGAAGCTGCGGGGCCGGGTGTAGTGCGGATGGTCGAGCAACCCATGCCGGAAGCTGTCGTTCTCGACCGAGTCGGCGAGCCCGACGACACCCGGAATCTGCCGCGACAAGGCTTCGATGACGACCATCGCCGGCAGCTCTCCTCCCGACAGCACGAAGTCGCCGATCGACAGCTCCTCATCGACCACCAGGCGCCGCACCCGCTCGTCGACCCCTTCGTAGCGCCCGCAGAGCAGCACGAGGTCGTCGTGCCCGGCGAGCGTGCGGACGGCGCCCTCGTCGAGCCGACGCCCTTGCGGCGACAGCAGCACGCGATGCGCGTCGGTGCCGCCGGCGGCGCGGGCGGCGGCGACCCACGGCTCGACCTTCATCACCATGCCGCCACCCCCGCCGTAGGGGACGTCGTCGACGGTCCGGTGACGATCGGCGGTGAAGTCGCGCGGATCGATCAGCTCGACCGACAGGCGCCCTTCGGCGATCGCCCGGCCGACCAGGGACGCGCCGAGGAACGGCCCGAACAGCTCGGGGAAGATCGTCAGGACGGTGATCTGCACGTCTCGAGGAGACCCTCCGGCAGGTCGAGATCGATCCGCCGCCGATCGCGGTCGACCGCCACGAGATGGTCGCGGACGAACGGCACCAGGCAGTCGCTCTCGCCCTCGGCGATGCGCAGCAGCGTGCCGCCGCCGTCCTCGACCACCTCGACGACGGTCCCGATCGCGCCCGCGGCGCGGTCGAAGCAGGCGCAGCCGACCAGCTCGAAATGGAAATAGACGCCCTCCTCGGCGGCGACGGCCTGGTCGGCGCCGACGGTCAGCACGCCGTCTCTCAGCTCCTCTGCGCGGTCGCGGTCGGCGACCCCCTCGAGGGTCACCAGCATCACCGAGCCATGGGGGCGGCTGCCGAGGACGGTGACGTTCGTCGCCGCCACCCCCGGCACCCTCAGCCCGAGGCGGGCGCCCGGAGCGAAGCGGCCCGCGACGGCGGTGTGCGGTTCGACGACCAGCTCGCCGCGCACGCCGTGCGGCTTGCGGATGAAGCCGACCGTGATGTCGTCGCCGGCGGCGGGATCAGTCGTCGAGGATCTCGAAGTCATAGCGCTCGCCGTCCCGGGCTCCCCTCTCGACGAGGAGGTTGCGGAAGGCGCGCGCGGTGCGACCCTGGCGGCCGATGATCTTGCCGAGATCCTCGTCGGCGACACGAGCTTCGAGCACCGTCGACTCGGAGCTCTCGTAGACGTCGACCGCCACCTCGTCGGGCTGGTCGACCATCCGCCGGAGCAGCGTCTCGAGCTGGCGCTTGGGCATCAGGAGGCAGCGCGCCGCTGGGTGCGCAGGAGCCGCTTGACGGTGGGGGTCATCCGGGCGCCGTGGCTCACCCAATGGTCGACCCGCTCGCCGTCGATGGCGATCTCGGGCGGATCGCTGATCGGGTTGTAGTGGCCGACCTCTTCGACCACGGCGGCGGTCGGTGTGCGCCGCGAATCGGAGACGACCACCCGGTAGAAGGGGCGGTGGGTGCTGCCCATGCGGCGCAGCCTGATCTTCAACATGACGACTGACTCTCCAACGACTGAGCTTGAGAACGGTGGACGCCCGCGCCGACGACGGCGGCCGCGGGGCGCCGGAACGGCGCGACCGCGGAGTCTAGCAGGAAGCCCCGCCCCTGTCACCGCTGCTCAGCGGCCGAGCGCCTTCTTCATCCAGCCGCCGCGGACGCTCTTCATCATCTTCTGCATCATCCGGTACTGCTTGAGCAGCTGGTTGACGTCCTGGACGCGCGTCCCCGACCCTCTCGCGATCCGCCGCTTGCGGCTGGCGTTGAGCAGCTTCGGGTTGGCGCGCTCCTGCGCGGTCATCGAGCCGAGGATCGCCTCGACCCGCACCAGCTGCCGGTCGTCGACCTGGCTGGTGTCGAGCTTGCCCAACGGCCCCCCCTTGGGCAGCATCTCGAGCACCTGCGACAGCGGGCCGAGCCGCTGGATCTGCCGCAGATGGTCGCGCAGGTCGTCGAGGGTGAACTGCCGGCTCGCCATCCGCTTGGCGAGGCGCTCCGTCTCGGCCCGGTCGAGACCCTCCTCCGCTTTCTCGATCAGCGTCAAGACGTCGCCCATGCCGAGGATCCGCGACGCCATCCGCTCGGAGCGGAAGAGCTCGAGATCCTCCGCCTTCTCGCCGACCCCGACGAAGCGGATCGGCACCGCGGCCACCGTGCGCAGCGACAGCGCCGCGCCCCCCCGGCTGTCGCCGTCGAGCTTGGTGAGGATCACCCCGGTGAGATCGAGGCCGTCGGCGAACTGCCGCGCGCTCTTGACCGCGTCCTGGCCGGTCATCGCGTCGGCGACGAACAGCACTTCGGCGGGGTCGAGGACCGCGGCGAGCTCGGCGAGCTCGCGCATCAGCGGCTCGTCGACGTGAAGACGGCCGGCGGTGTCGAAGATGACCGTGTCGAACAACCGACTCTTCGCCTCGGTGAGCGCTCGCCGGGCGAGGGGGATGACGGTCTCGCCCGCCGCCGGCTCCAGCACTTCGATCCCGACGCTGTCGCCGACCTGGCGCAGCTGATCGACCGCCGCGGCGCGCTGCAGGTCGCCCGCCACCAGCAGCGGTCGGCGTCCCCGCTCGCGCAGCCGTCGCGCCAGCTTGCCGGCGGTCGTCGTCTTGCCCGACCCCTGGAGGCCGCAGAGCAGCACCACCGCCGGCCGCCCGGAGAGCTCGAGCTCGCCGCCGTCCTCGCCGAGCAGCTCGATCAGCTCGTCCTTGACGATCTTGATCACCTGCTGCGCCGGGGTGAGGCTGTCGAGCACGTCGCTGCCGATCGCCCGCTCGGTCACCCGATCGACGAACGGCCTGACCACCCGCACGTGGACGTCCGCCTCCAGCAGCGCGAGGCGGATCTCCCGCATCGCGCTGCGCAGCACCTCCTCGGAGACGCGCCCCTCGCCCTTGAGGCGGCGGAAGACCCCTTGCAGCTTGTCCTGGAGACCGTCGAACATCGTCACTCCTTCCGATGCCGCGCGATCCGCCGCCCCATGTAGGCGGGGAGCACGGTGATCGCCACCAGCGCCGTCGACATCGCCCCGAGGATCGCCACCTTCCCCATCGACTGCAGACCGGGATAGTGCGACAGCGAGAGCGAGCCGAAGCCGACGATGGTCGACAGCGCGGCGAGCACGATCGCCTTGCCGGTCTCCGACAGGCCGCGGGCGTACTCGTCGTCGGCCGCTCCGGCGAGCTCCCGGTAGCGGTGCAGCATGTGCACGCCGTAGTCGACACCGATGCCGATGATCATCGTCGTCACGAAGATGTTCATGAAGTTCATGGCGATACCGAGCGCCGCCATGGCGCCGAGCATCCAGACGATGCCGATCGCCAGCGGCGCGAGGGAGAGGAGGGTATCGCGGAGGTTGCGGAAGTCGAACCAGAGCAGCACCCCGACCAGCAGGAAGCCGAGGATCGCCGCCCGGATCGCGTCGTCGAGCACCCGCTGGCGCAGGAAGGCGTTGAGGACGTTGGCGCCGGTCAGCTCGATGCCGGGGCCGAGTCGGCGCGCCGCGTCGACCACCTGAGGGGGTGGCTGACGGGCCCACACCCGCGGCGGCGGGTAGAGGTAGACCGCGCTGCGCCATCCGTCGTCGACCTCGATCAGGTATCGCTCGAGCAGCCGGTTCGCCTGCGCCGAGCGGCGGAAGTCGGCGATGCCGATCGGCTGGTCGCGGGCGACGGCGCGGGCGAAGAGATCGAATCCGCCCTGGAACGGGGCGGCGCGGAGGCCGGCGGCGGCGAGCGCGGCGTCGAAGTCGGCGCGGATCCTGTCGATGTCGAGCGCACCGTCGCGCTCCTCGGCCAGCCATGCGAGCGCCGCCTGCTGCTGGCTGGGCGGCGGGATCACCGTACCGACCGCGTCGTAGCCGTCGAGCACCCCCTGCTCCACCAGCCGCGCCGCCTCCTCCGCCGCCGCCGACGCCCGTTCGATCGCCTCCTCGACCGTCGCTCCGGTGGCGAGGAAGCTCATCTGCTCGAAACCGGAGCCGAAGCGCGAAGCGACCTCCTCCCACACCTCGGTGCCGGGGTTGCC
>JBPEXA010000726.1:0-3322 GCA_052032135.1 Thermoanaerobaculia bacterium
GCAGCTGCGAGCGCTTGAGAACGGCATCGCGATCCGCGTGATCGAGGTCGCAGCCGGCTGGCCGGGGGTCGATACAATGCGGGACCTGGAGCGCGTGCGGCGACGGTTCGACGAACGCCCCGACGGCGGGGGTGCGGACAGCTAGCGGCCGGGCCTCGCGGCCGCCGAGACGGAGGACGACATGGCAACCAAATACATCTTCATCACCGGCGGCGTGGTCTCGTCCCTCGGCAAGGGGGTCGCCGCCGCCTCGGTCGGCGCGCTCCTCGAATCCCGCGGCTTCTCGGTGACGCTGATGAAGTTCGACCCCTACGTCAACGTCGATCCGGGGACGATGTCGCCGTACCAGCACGGCGAAGTGTTCGTCACCGACGACGGCGCCGAGACCGACCTCGACCTCGGCCACTACGAGCGCTTCACCCACACCCTCACCAGCAAGCACCACAACTACACCACCGGCAAGATCTACGAGTCGGTGATCAACAAGGAGCGGCGCGGCGACTATCTCGGCAAGACGGTGCAGGTGATCCCCCACGTCACCGACGAGATCAAGCGCTCGATGCGCCACTTCGAGGACCAGGTCGACGTCGTCATCATCGAGATCGGCGGCACCATCGGCGACATCGAGTCGCTGCCGTTCGTCGAGGCGATCCGCCAGCTGCGGCTCGAGCTCGGCAAGAACAACTCGGCGGTCCTCCACCTGACGCTCGTCCCCTACATCGCCGCCGCCGACGAGCTCAAGACCAAGCCGACCCAGCACTCGGTCCGCGAGCTGCGGGCGATCGGCCTCTCTCCCGACGCGCTGCTCTGCCGCGTCGATCGCAAGCTGACCGACGAGCTGAAGAAGAAGATCGCCCTGTTCTGCAACCTCGAACCGCGGCAGGTGATCGCCGCCCGTGACGTGTCGACCATCTACGAGGTGCCGCTGGCGCTCTGCCACGAGGGGCTCGACGAGCTGCTGCTCGACATCCTCAACCTCCCCCACCACCCGCGCGACATGTCGAAGCTCGAGGGGCTGGTGTCGCGGATCAAGAACCCGCAGCACAAGGTGCGGATCGGCATCGTCGGCAAGTACGTCGAGCTCCCCGACGCCTACAAGAGCCTCAACGAGGCGCTCGAGCACGGCGGCGTCGCCAACGACGCCGAGGTCGAGCTGGTCTACATCAGCGCCGAACAGCTCGAGACCGAGAGCTGGCCGCGCGAGATCTTCGAGGTCGACGGCCTGCTGGTGCCGATCGGCTTCGGCCACCGCGGCACCGAGGGGAAGATCCGCGCGATCCGCTACGCCCGCGAGCACAAGGTGCCGTTCTTCGGCATCTGCCTCGGCATGCAGTGCATGGTGATCGAGTTCCTGCGCAACGTCTGCGGCATCGCCGACGCGACGTCGGCGGAATTCGATCCCGAGGCCAAGGAGCCGGCGATCTACATGCTGCGCGACCTGCTCGGCGTCGAGGACATGGGGGGGACGATGCGGCTCGGCGCCTACCCGTGCCGGCTGCGCGAGGGGACCCTCGCCCACCGCATCTACGGCGAGGACGAGATCAGCGAGCGGCACCGCCACCGCTACGAGGTCAACCAGAAGTACCTCGGCGACCTCGAGCGCGGCGGGTTGGTGATCTCCGGCATGAGCCCCGACGGCAAGTTCGTGGAGATGATCGAGCTCGACGACCACCCGTGGTACCTCGGCTGCCAGTTCCACCCCGAGTACAAGTCGAAGCTGACCGACCCCCACCCGCTGTTCGCCTCCTACATCGCCGCCGCGCTGGAGGAGAACCAGAGCCGCCAGGATCCTGAGCGGGTGCGCGAGCGCGAGTCGATGCTCGCCGCCGGAGAGGTGATGTGACCCTCTCCCCCGTCGAGCTCGCGCCCGGCGTCGAGCTCGGAGGCGGCCGGCTGGTGGTGATCGCCGGCCCGTGCGCGATCGAGTCCGAGGCGACCACCCTCGAGGTGGCGCGCTTCCTCGCCGGCGAGGCCGAGCGCCGCGACATCGGCCTCGTCTTCAAGGCGTCGTTCGACAAGGCGAACCGCAGCTCGATCGCCAGCTACCGCGGCCCCGGCGACGACGCCGCCGGCCGTCTCGAGGAGGGATTGCGGGTGCTCGGCGCGGTCAAGGCGGCGACCGGCCTGCCGCTGCTGACCGACGTCCACGAGCCGACCCAGTGCGCCGCCGCCGCCGAGGTGTGCGACGTGCTGCAGATCCCCGCTTTTCTCTGCCGCCAGACCGACCTGCTGACCGCCGCCGCCGAGACCGGTCGGCCGGTCAACATCAAGAAGGGGCAGTTCGTCGCTCCCGGCGACATGCGGTGGGCGGCCGCCAAGGTGCGCGCCGCGGGCAACGAGGCGGTGAGCGTCACCGAGCGCGGCAGCGCCTTCGGCTACCACAACCTGGTGGTCGACATGCGCAGCTTCGCGATGCTGCACGAGGAGGGGATCCCGGCGATCTACGACGTCACCCACTCGCTGCAGCTACCGGGGGGCGGCGAGCAGACCGGCGGGCTGCGGCGCTACGCCGAGCCGCTCGCCCGCGCGGCGATCGCCGCCGGTGCCGACGGCCTCTACCTGGAGGTGCACCCCGACCCCGACAACGCGCTCTCCGACGCCACCACCCAGCTCGAGCCGCGGCGGGCGGCACGGCTGCTCGACGACGTGGAGGCGCTGTGGGCGGCGGTCCGCTCGCGGGTGGCGGAGGCGACCGCTTGAGGGCGCCGCGCGACATCGCCCGCGAAGTGCTCGAGATCGAGGCGCAAGCGATCGAGGGGTTGATCGGGCAGCTCGGAGAGAGCTTCGACGAGGCGGTCCGGCTGCTCGAGGAGTGCCGGGGGCGCGTCGTCTGCTCCGGGATGGGCAAGAGCGGCCTGGTGCTGCGCAAGGTGGCGGCGACCCTGGCGTCGACCGGCACCCCCGCCTTCTTCCTCCACCCCGCGGAGGCGATCCACGGCGACCTCGGCATGCTCACCGAGCACGACGTCGTGCTGTGCGCGTCGTTCTCCGGCGCCACCGAGGAGCTGGTGCGGCTCGCCGAGATCCTCAAACGGCTCGGAGTGCCGATGGTGGCGATGACCGGCAGCGCCGACAGCGCGCTGGCGCGGCTCGCCGACCTCCACCTGTCGACGGCGATCGACCGCGAGGCGTGCCCCCTCGAGCTGGCACCGACGGCGTCGACGACCGCCACCCTGGCGCTCGGCGACGCGCTGGCGATGGCGCTGGTCGAGGCACGCGGCTTCTCGCGCGACGACTTCAAGCGCCTCCACCCCGGCGGCGCTCTGGGGCGCCACCTGCTGACCGTCGGCGACCTCATGCACCGCGACGAGCAGCTGCCGGC
>JBPEXA010000727.1:0-13902 GCA_052032135.1 Thermoanaerobaculia bacterium
CGCCCGTGCGCGAGCCGAGGTCGGCGACGACGCGATCGTGCTGGTGCTGTCGGGCGACGTGCCGCTGGTGCGCCCCGAGACGCTCGAGGCGCTGGTCGCCGCCGCCGGCGACGGTTGGGGAGCGATGGCGGTCGCGCGGTTGGCGCGACCGGGCTCTCTCGGGCGGGTGGCGGCGACGCCGGAAGGCGATCTCGCGCGCATCGTCGAGGCCGCCGACGCCAGCGCCGAAGAGCTCGCCAACGATCTCGTCAACGCCGGCATCTACGCTCTGCCCGCCGGCGACACCTTCCGGCGGTTGGCGGCGCTCGAGCCCGACAACGCGAAGGGCGAGCTCTACCTGACCGACGCCCTCACCGCGGCGGCCGATGACGGCGAGCGGGTGGTGCTGGTGGAGCTGACCGACCCGAGCGAAGCGATCGGCGCCAACGACCGGATCGAGCTGGCGGCGATTCACCGGACCTTCGCTCGCCGCCACCTCGAAGCGCTGTCGCACGCCGGGGTGACGGTGCTCGATCCCGCCCGCACCGTCGTCGAACCGACCGTCAGCGTCGGCGCCGACACCGTGCTCCACCCCGGTGTCAGCCTGCTCGGCGCCACGCGCGTCGGCGCCGGCTGCACCCTGCATCAGGGGGCATGGCTGCGCGACGCGACCGTCGGCGACGGTTCGCTGATCGAGCCGTACAGCGTCCTCGACGGCGCGGCGGTCGGCGACGGTTGCAAGGTGGGACCGTTCGCCCGCCTGCGCCCCGGTGCGGAGCTGAGCGACGGCTGCAAGATCGGCAACTTCGTCGAGGTCAAGAACTCGCGGCTCGGCCCGGGGGTCAAAGCGGGCCATCTCGCGTACCTCGGCGATTCGGAGGTCGGCGCCGCGGCGAACATCGGCGCCGGCGCCGTCACCTGCAACTACGACGGCCGTCGCAAGCATCGAACGACGATCGGCCCGGGCGCCTTCATCGGCAGCGACACGATGCTGGTCGCCCCCGTCGAGATCGGCGACGGCGCCACCACCGCCGCCGGCTCGGTCATCACCCGCGACGTGCCGCCGGGCTCGCTGGCGGTCGGCCGCAGCCGCCAACGCGTCATCGACGGGTGGGCGGATCGTGTCGCCGACCATCCCGAGGAGGAGTGAGGGCGATGTGCGGCATCGTCGGTTACGTCGGCTCTCGAGAGGTGATCCCGATCCTCCTCGACGGGCTCCGGCGGCTCGAGTATCGAGGCTACGACTCGGCGGGCGTGGCGGTCGTCGACGGCGATGCGATCGGCACGGTGCGGGCGGCCGGCAAGCTCGACGCGCTGGTCGAGAAGCTGGCGGACGGCGCGCCGCCGGGCGCCTTCGGGCTCGGCCACACCCGCTGGGCGACCCATGGAGCCCCGGTCGAGCGCAACGCCCATCCGCTGATCGACGCCACCGGCAGGGTGGCGATCATCCACAACGGCATCGTCGAGAACTTCCTCGAGATCAAGCAGCGGCTGGTCGAGGAAGGGTGGAGCTTCCGCTCCGACACCGACACCGAGGTGATCGCCAATCTCATCAGCTCGCACCTCAACGGCGATCTCAAGACGGCGGTGCAGCGGGCGGTCGTCGAGCTCGAGGGCCTGTTCGCCTTCGCGGTCGTCGCCTCGGTCGATTCGGCGTCGCAGCAGATCGTCGTCGTCCGCCAGGGGCCGCCGCTGATCCTCGGCGTCGGCGAGGAGGAGACCTATCTCGCCTCCGACCCGGCGGCGCTCCTCGCCTACACCAAGGACGTCGTCTTCCTGGAGAACGGCGACCTCGCCCGGCTGACGCCGGACGGCATCGAGGTGTGGGACGGATCGGGAGATGCCGTCGAGCGGCCGCTCACCCGCCTCACCTGGGATCCGATCCAGGTCGAGAAGGGCGGGTACAAGCACTTCATGGCCAAGGAGATCCACGAGCAGCCACAGGCGGTGCAGGACACCTTTGGCGGTCGGGTCGACTTCGGCACCGGGCAGATCGACTTCGACGAGCTGTCGGTGTCGGAAGAGGAGATGGAGGCTCTGCGCGGCATCGAGCTGCTCGCCTGCGGCACCTCGTGGCACGCCGCTCTGGTCGGCAAGTTCCTGATCGAGGAGCTCGCCCGGGTGCCGGTCGGCGTCGACTACGGGTCGGAATTCCGCTACCGCGACCCGCTGGTCGGCGACGGGCACCTGGCGATCGGCATCTCGCAGTCGGGCGAGACGGCCGACACCCTGTCGGCGATGGCGGCGGCCGAGGAGCGCGGCGCCCGCCTGCTCGCCATCTGCAACGTCCGCGGGTCGCAGGCGACGCGGGTCAGCGACGGCGTCCTCTACACCCAGGCGGGGCCCGAGATCGGCGTCGCCTCGACGAAGGCGTTCACCACCCAGCTCACCGCGCTCTACCTGCTGGCCGTCTACCTCCGCCAGCAACGGGGCCTCGAGCTGTCGCAGGAGCTGGTCGCCGACCTCGCCCACCTGCCGGCGGCGATCGCCGAAGCGCTCGAGCAGGAGGAGGAGATCGCCGAGCTCGCTCGCCGCTACGCCAAGGCGGAGGACTTCCTGTATCTCGGCCGTGGCATCAACTACCCGATCGCTCTCGAGGGGGCGCTGAAGCTCAAGGAGATCTCCTACATCCACGCCGAGGGGTACCCGGCGGGAGAGATGAAGCACGGCCCGATCGCCCTGATCGACGAGAACCTGCCGGTGGTGGCGATCGCCACCGGCGATCGCGTGTTCGACAAGATGCGGTCGAACATGCAGGAGGCGAAGGCGCGCGACGGCGTCATCCTGGCGGTCACCGATCGTTCGCCGGAGGCGCTCGAGGGGGTCGCCGACGAGGTGATGCGGGTGCCGCGGGTCTCCGAGCTCCTGCAGCCGGTCGTCAACACCGTGCCGCTGCAGCTCTTCGCCTACCACGTCGCGGTGCGTCGCGGCTGCGACGTCGATCAGCCGCGCAACCTGGCGAAGAGCGTGACGGTCGAGTGAGCGCCTAGCCGCCGAGCTCGATCACCGCGATCACCACCGGATCGAGGGCATCGACCGGCGGCAGGGCACCGCCGTCGAGGCGCCCGAACTGCGAGTTGGCGACGTAGTAGAAGCGGTCGTCGACGACGACGCCGGTGGTCGGATCGTCGAGCTCCGGGTCGTCTTCGGCGAGCAGGTCGGCGTCGACGATCGTCGTGCCCGCCGCGTCGAGCCGGTACCGCCGCACCACCCCCTCCTGCGGGTGGACGCCGATCAATGCGCCCCGGTGCCAGTAGAGGCCGTCGGCGGGCGTCGCCATCCTCCCCTGCGGATCGGCCACCGCCAGCCGCTCGGCGGTCGCCCGATCGAACCGGCTCACCCCTTCCTGATGGGCGACCCACAGCCCACCGTGCGGATCGAGGGCGAGGCCGTTGGGGTTGCGGAAGCCCCCGGGGCGGGCGAAGACCTCGAACGCGTCGGCGCCGGGCGCCAGCACCCACACCGCGGGCTGGTTGAACATGTGGGTGACGTAGACGGTGCCGTCGTCGGCGACGACGAGATCGTTGAAGAAGTGGGTCGATCCGTCGTCGAAGGTCCAGCTCCGCAGCAGCGCGCCGCTGTCGACGTCGAACTGGAAGACGCCGGCCGCTCGCCCTCGGCCCCGCCGGTAGCCTTCGAGGTTGTCGCCGTCGGAGCTCGCCACCCACAGATGTCGGCGCTCCGCGTCGACCTCCATCCCCATCACCATCCACAGGCCGTGCTCTCGCGGCCCCGCGAAGTCGGCGATGGTGCCGTCCGCGCGCACCCTCACGATCTTCCCCTTGCGCGTCGAGCCGACGAAGAGGTCACCCGTCGCCGGATCGAGCGCGAGGCTCTCCGGCAGCAGGTCGCGCTCGTCGAGCGTCCAGGCGACCGTCGCCCCCGGTCGCGGCTCGCTCTCCGGCGCCGGGACGGGGGCGCTCCCACCGTCCCCGTCGCCGTCCGCGCATCCGACGAGGAGCAACAGCGAGCCGACGAGGGCCGGTGCGGCGGGGACGCGGCGGCGGGTGGGCACGGCGGGAGTCTAGCAGCGCTCCTGACCCGCCTCCGGCTCCGGGGCCCGCCGCCGGGTCGGTGTACAGTTGGGTGCCCAGGAGCGGCGGGCGGAGATCTCGGGATGAACTTCCAACAGGTCCGAAGCGAGCTCAAGCGGTGCGGCACCGCGCAGAACCGGAAGGTCTACGGTCGGCACGGCGTGCGCGAGCCGATGTACGGCGTCAGCTTCGCAGACCTCCGTCGGCTCGCGAAGTCGATCAAGACCGATCAACGGCTCGCGGAGCGGCTGTGGGAGTCGGGCAATCACGATGCCCGCGTGCTCGCCACCATGGTCGCCGACTCCGAGGCGATCCGGTCGCGCAAGCTCGACGAGTGGGTGCGCGACCTCGACAACTACGTGCTCACCGACGCCTTCTCGGCCCTCGTCGCGCGCACCCCGTTCGCCCGCAGCAAGGCCAACCGGTGGACCAAGTCGCGCCAGGAGTTCGTCGGCCAGGCGGGCTACAACCTGGTCAGTGCGCTCGCCTCGGCCGACAACGGGCTGCCGGCGCGCTACTTCCAGGACCAGCTGCGGGAGATCGAGGCGAAGATCCACTCGAGCGCCAACCGGGTCCGTCACGCGATGAACCAGGCGCTGATCTGCATCGGTGTGCGCAGCGAGGGTCTGCGCAAGCGAGCGACGGCGGCCGCCCGTCGGATCGGCACGGTGGAGGTCGATCACGGCGAGACGTCGTGCAAGACCCCGGACGCGATCGCCTACATGGACAAGGTGATCGCCTACCGCGAGAAGAAGTCGGGCGGCAAGGGGCGAGGGGCGCAGCAGGCCGCCGGCAAGCGGCGTCGCTGATCGTCGCCCGCAGCTACGGCTGCCAGTTGTAGCCGACCTTGAAGAAGATCGTGTTGCCGGTCTCGGTGAGTCCGGAGCCGGCGAGATCGAGGTAGCTGCTGCTGTAGCCGACGAACACCGCGGTCTGCGGATTGATCTTGTAGGAGAAGAGGAACTGCCCGAAGGCGTCCTCCACCCGCGGTTCGATCTCGTCGGTGAACAGGTCGGGGTTGCGGACGACGTCGGTCAGCTGCCCGATCAGGCGGACGAAGGTGCGGCGGTTGAACTGGTAGACCAGCCGCAGCTCCGACTGGTCGGCGCGGAAGAGGCGGACGCCGGCGATCTCGAAGTTGCGATAGGTGTGGGCGAGGTTGGCCTGCAGCCGCCGCCCGGGACGCCATTCGATGTAGGGGTTCAACGACTCCTGCTCGCCGGCGCGCACCTCGCGGATGTCGATCGCGTCCCGCCGATCGATGTTGACGCCGATCTCGAGATCGCCGGTCGGCTGGATGGAGGCGAAGATCCAGCCGAACTGCTGGTCGAACGGCACCTCGCGGAAGACCCGGTCGCGGACCCCGCCGCCGAAGAAGAAGACCAGCTGCCGGCGGCCGACGAAGCCGGCGAAGAACTCGCTCTCCTCCTCCAGCAGCGCTCCGTCCTGGGTCTCCGTACGGTCCCAGTCGCCGCCGAACTCGATCGACGTGTACCAGCGGTCGTCGTCGCCGAACCACTCGTAGTTGCCACCCGCGATCAGGCGTCGGAAGCCGACGCGCGGCATGAAGCCGAGATCGGCGCGGAAGTCGGTGCCGATGTCGTCCCATGATGCACGCAGGGTGTAGTTGCGGCGGCTGTGACGGTAGTTGACGGTGAGCGCGTCGTCCTCGAGCGAGCCGGGCGCGAGGCCGTGGTCGTCGGCGATCGCGGTCGGATATTCGGTGCTGGAGCGCAGCCACTGGAAGTTGACGACGTCGTGGGTAGTCAGTCGCAACCGCCCGTCGAGACCGGCGACCCGATTGTGGTACCCGGAGGCGCGGCGATCGGTGTAGAGCGCTCCGAGGGTCGACGATTCGCCGACGTCGCGGCGGTAGCGCAGCACCGCCGCCTCGGAGCCGTCGGCGATCGAGTCGAGTGACGACGACTCGGGACCCGGCAGCAGCAGGCTGGTGACGTCGTCGCGGACGGCGAAGACGCCGATCGCGTGTCGCCCCTCCTTGCCGGTGAGCTTCACTCCCCAGTCGGGGTCGGCGAGGGTGCGGGTGTAGACCGCGCGCAGCTGGGTCGAGAAGTAGTCGGAGCCCTCGAGGAAGAACGGCCGCCGTTCGGGAAAGAAGAGGGCGAACTCGCGGTTGATGTCGAGCTGAGCGACGTCGGCCTCGACCTGCGAGAAGTCGGGGTTGAGCGTCGCCCCCAGGGCGAGGTTGGGGGTGATCCCCCAGTTGATGGTGAGCCCGGGGTCGACGTCCGGATCGGCGCGGACGAGCGGTCCGTCGGGGAAGCCGTCACGGCTGGCGGTCTGCACGCTGGTGAGCGTCGGTGTGATCTCCAGATTGCGACCGGGGTCGACGCCGGCGAAGCCGACGAGATGGGCGTGCTGGCAGGTGCGACAGCGATCGTTGCGGTCGTAGGGGACGAGCGCGATGCGGCGGGTCGCCCCCCGCGGCTGATAGCGGCGGAAGTTGAAGCCCCAGGTCTGGGGATCGGGGGAGCGGGGGAAGCGCAGCGACGAGAAGGGGATCGCCGCCTCGACCTCGTAGCCGAAGTCGGTGAGGCGTCCCGCGGAGTCCCAGATCGCGTCCCAGCTCTCGTCGGCGAAGCCGGACGCCTCGACGTAGATGCGGTCGTTCTGGATGCCGAGCGGGTTGACGTCGAGGATGAAGGCGGTGTTGTGATCGAGGAACGGGTCGATCGCCAGGCCGACGGTGTCGTCCGACACCGCGTTGTCGCGATCGCTGTAGCGGGCGCGGATCTCCTGCGGGTCGGGATCCCACGCCCGGCAGCCGTAGTAGAGGTGGGTGTCGGAGTGCAGCATGCGGCACTCGGTGCGCACCGGAGGCGGCACGTTCTCGCCCGGCCGGGTCTCGAAGTCGAGCTCGAAGACCAGCGCCTGCTCCCAAGCCGGCTCGTCCATCACCCCGTCGACGGTCGGCCCGACCTCGACCCGCGGGATCGAGTAGCTCGGCGTCGGGCGCTCGTCTGCCAGCTCGGTCGGCTCGAGATCCTGCGCCGGCAGGGCGACCGCGGCGAGAGCGAGAGCGAGGGCGACCGCGCCCGGGAGCAAGCCCGTCGCCGCGGCTCGCCGCCGCGCGGCGACGGGGGCTGGACGGCTTGGATCGATCGGCTGCATCGGCGCTGTCATCTGGTACGTCGGCGGCTGAGGCAGGGTTTAGCGGTCGCCGCGGCGGCGATGATAACGGCGGTTCGCAGCGTCGACCAGCGTCCGGCGACCGGCGTTGCGCCGCCGCCTTGCACCGCCCGGTCGCTTGCGCGACACTCCCGGGGATGCCGGCGAGGCTCGATCTGGAAGCGGCGCTCAACGCCGAACAGCTGGAAGCGGTCACCCACGGCGAGGGGGCGCAGCTGGTGCTGGCGGGCGCCGGCTCGGGCAAGACCCGCGTCATCACCCACCGCGTCGCCTGGCTGGTGCAGGAGGTGGGGATCGATCCGGAGGCGATCGTCGCGGTCACCTTCACCAACAAGGCGGCGGGGGAGATGCGCGAGCGGGTCGAGCGGCTCCTCGGCTTGCGGCCGCTGCCGACCTTCGTCGGCACCTTCCACCGCTTCGCCCTGCTGCTGCTGAGGCGGTGGGGTCAGCGGGTCGGGGTGGCGCCCGGCTTCACGATCTTCGACAGCGACGACCAGATCGGTCTGGTCAAGAAGGCGCTGCAGGCGGAGAACCTGGCGGAGAGCTCGTTCCGACCGCAGGCGGTTCTCGGCACCATCTCGGCGGCCAAGAACCGCCTGCTCGGCCCCGCCGACTACGAGCGGGAGGCGTCGGGCTTCTACGAGAGCCGCGTGGCCCAGGTCTACAAGGCCTACCAGCAGGCGCTGGTCAAGGCGTCGGCGGTCGACTTCGACGACATGCTCCGACTGTCGGTGCGGCTGCTCGACACCGAGAAGGACCTGCTCGAGCGGATGCGGGACCGCGTCCACTATCTGCTGGTCGACGAGTTCCAGGACACCAACCACGCCCAGATGCGGCTCGTTCATCAGGTGATCGGCAGCGGCGGCAACCTCACCGCGGTCGGCGACGAGGATCAGGGGATCTACCGCTGGCGGGGCGCCGACCTCGACAACGTGCTCGACTTCGAGAGCTACTTCCCGGGCGCCACGATCCGCAAGCTCGAGCGCAACTATCGCTCGACGCAGAACATCCTGGCGGTGTCGGGCGCCCTGGTGTCGAACAACGAGCGCCGCCGTCCCAAGCAGCTGTGGACCGACGCCGGCGACGGCGCGCCGATCGAGCTCTACAAGGCGCGCGACGACCAGGACGAGGCGCGCTGGGTGGTGCAGGCGCTCGACGGCCTGCGCGACGACTACCCGCTCTCGGAGATGGCGATCCTGGTGCGCACCAACGCCCAGACCCGCGCCTTCGAGGAGGCGCTCCTGCGGCGCGAGATCCCCTACGTCCTGGTCGGGGGGACCCGCTTCTACGAGCGGGCGGAGATCAAGGACCTGATCGCCTATCTGCGGGCGGTGCGCAATCCGCGCGACAGCTACTCGCTGCTGCGCATCCTCAACCGCCCGACCCGCGGCATCGGCAAGGCGACCCAGCAGCTGCTCGAGGCGGAAGCTGCCGAAGTCGGCGGCTCGATCTGGGAGGCGCTGCGATCGAGCAGCTTCTCGACCTATCCGCCGCGCGGCGCCAACGCACTGGCCCGCTTCCGTGACCTGATCGCCGGCCTGAACGCGGCCGTCGAGGAGCTGCCGCTGCCGGCGCTCCTCGACCGCCTGCTCGACGAGAGCGGCTATGCGCGCCAGTACGAGAAAGACGATCCCGACTCGCAGTCGCGGCTGGAGAACATCCAGGAGTTCCTCACCGCTGCGCAGGAGTTCACCGAGGAGAGCGTCGCCCGCGGCGACGAGGACGAGCTGACCGCCTTCCTCGACCACGTCTCGCTGGTCGCCGACATCGACGGGTGGGACGCCCAGCGGGGGGTCTCGCTGATGACGTTGCACGCCGCCAAGGGGCTCGAGTTCGCGGTGGTGGCGGTCAGCGGGCTCGAGGACGGCGTGCTGCCGCACTTCAACGCCAGCGGCAGTCAGGACGACCTCGAGGAGGAGCGGCGTCTGCTCTACGTCGGCATGACGCGGGCGAAGGAGCGGCTGATGCTGACCACCTGCCGGCGGCGGCGGGTCGCCGGCCGCTACCAGGACCAGCTCGAGTCGCCCTTCCTCACCGAGCTGCCCGTCGAGCGGCTCGAGGTGTCGCAGAGCCCGGAGCTGTTCGTCGACCGCCGCTCGGCCGGCGTCTACACCTTCTTCGATCGCGGCGCGGCGCGGGTCCCGGAGGTGCTGCCGGAGCCGGTCTCCGATCCCGGAGCCGGCGTTCAGCGGGGGAGCAGGGTCCGCCATCCGACCCTCGGCGAAGGGGTGGTGCTCGAGGTCGAGGGGAGCGTGACGACCGGCAAGCTGACGGTCTTCTTCGATCAGGTCGGCAAGCGGCGGCTCGCCGCCCGCTACGCCAACCTCGAAGTGCTCTGACGCCTCAGCGGGGGCGCGGTGGCCGCCGCGCGTCGTCGCGCAGGACGGCGTAGAGGTAGTTGTCGACGCGCCGCCCTCGCAGCGCGAAGTAGGCGCGCAACCGCCCCTCTCGGCGGAAGCCGGTCGCCTCGAGCACCTTGATCGAGCCGACGTTGTCGACCGCGCAGCGAGCTTCGACCCGCTGCAGCACGGTGCTGCCGAAGAGATGGTCGAGCAGCAGCTCGAGCGCACGCGGAGTGATGCCGCGACGCTGGAAGGGCGTCGACAGCGCGTACCCGAGCTCGGCGAGACCGTGCTCCCAGTTGGTCACCACCAGCGTCATCCAACCGGCGGGCCGCTGCTCGAACTCGATGATCCACTGGAACTTGTCGCCTCGACCCTCGAGCAGGTCCCGGTGCCGCTGGGCGGCGAGCTCCGCCTCCAGGCGATCGACGCTGACCAGCCCGAGCGGCTGATGGCGACGAACGCTCGGCTCGCGTCGCCAGTGGTGGAGGAGGGCGGCGTCGCCGGGGCGGGCGGGGCGCAGCCGGATCCTCTGGGGTCGATTGGAGGGACGTGGCTCCACTCTCATCCTCCGTCGGTGGCCAGCGACGAGGCGGGCAGGGGGCGTGACGGGCGCCAGGAGGCGAAGAGCGAGGTGAGGAACATGTACCAGTAACCGTAAAGGAAAAGGTAGAGGAAGGGCAGCGACGCCCACATCTCGAGCATCCAGGCGAGCACCACGCTGAGGGTGAAGTTGGCGGCGAGCAGCCCTTCGATCACGATCGAGCCGTCGACCCTCGCGCGGTAGCGCTTCGCCCGCCAGCCGCTCGCCTGCCGCCGCTCGACGCTGTACTTCGGGGTGCGCTGGAAGACGCCGCCGTCCTCGAACAACCCTTCGACCACCGCGCGGGCGTTGTTGACCGACAGGCCGATGCCGAGGCCGAGCACCGACGGCAGGTGTCGGAACGCCCCTTCGAAGGTGCCGAGGACGGCGACCTGGCTGGCGACGTAGTAGGCGAGGACGGCGATGGTGGCGCCGAAGAAGAGGGGGAGATCGACCATCAGCAGGGTCGACGGATCGGCGCCGCGGCGCAGCAGCATCGCCGGGAAGAGCAGCACCGACAGCAGCACCATCAGCGCGTAGGCGCTGTTGTTGGTCAGGTGCACGAACGCCTCGAGCCGGGTCGCCGGCGGCAACGGGGCGCGGAGCACCGCCGGCAGCAGCTTGCGCGCCGTCTGGATCGACCCCTTCGCCCATCGGTGCTGCTGCTGCTTGAAGGCGTTGATCTCGACCGGCAGCTCCGCCGGGGCGGCGACGTCGGGGAGGAAGAGGAAGCGCCAGCCGGCGAGCTGGGCGCGGTACGAGAGGTCGAGATCCTCGGTCAGGGTGTCGTGCTCCCACCCGCCGGCCTCCTCGATCGCCTGCCGACGCCAGATCCCGGCGGTGCCGTTGAAGTTGAAGAACCGGCCCCCCCGATTGCGGGCGAGGTGCTCGATGAGGAAGTGGGCGTCGAGGAAGATCGCCTGCGCTCGCGTCAGCCGCGACGAGTCGCGGTTGAGGTGGTCCCAGCGAGCCTGCACGACGCCGAGCTCGGGGTCGGCGAACCACGGGACGGTGCGGCGCAGGAAGTCGGGGCGCGGGACGAAGTCGGCGTCGAACACCGCCAGCAGCTCGCCGGCGGCGACCTCGCAGCCGGCGGCGAGCGCTCCCGCCTTGTAGCCGGTGCGATCGGTACGGTGCAGGTGCTCGATGCGAACGCCGCGCTCCCGGTACCAGCGGACGCGCTCGGCGACCCGCTCGCGGGTGTCGTCGGTGGAGTCGTCCAGCACCTGGATCTCCAGCCGGTCGCGCGGGTAGTCGAGGGCGCAGACTGCGTCGATCAACCGTCCCGCGACGTAGCGCTCGTTGTAGAGCGGGAGCTGCACCGTCACCCGTGGCCAGATCTCCGGCGCCGCCGGCTCCGGAGGGCGGCGATGACGGGTGCGGAGGTAGACGCCGAGCAGCACCAGCCGGTGCAGGCCGTAGAAGGCGAGCAGGGAGAGGACCAGGTAGTAGAGTC
This sequence comes from Thermoanaerobaculia bacterium, assembly GCA_052032135.1. Lineage (GTDB taxonomy): Bacteria > Acidobacteriota > Thermoanaerobaculia > Multivoradales > JAHEKO01 > CALZKB01. Next base: position 11,545 of record JBPEXA010000727.1, read on the forward strand.
CGAGCGTCAGGCTGCCGATCAGGGGTTCCATTGTCAGCGCGATCTCACGGCCCGTCCCCGTCGGTGCGATGGCCGGTGGCGGCGTTGGTGGCGACCCACGGCGCGCTGCTGGCGATCCGCGACCTCGCGGCGCATCCGTGGCTGACGGTGGCGACGCTGGCGGTCGCCTTCGCGGCGCTGTACGGCTGCCGGCGGGTCCGTCGGCTGCGCCCGGCGACGATCCTCGGTGTCGCCGTGGCGCTGCGGGCGTTGCTCGTTCCGCTCCCCCCCACGCTGTCGGACGACGTCCTGCGGTACATGTGGGACGGCAAGGTGCTGACCAACGGTTCGAATCCCTATGCCCTGGCACCCGACGCGCCGGAGCTCGCTGCGCTGCGCGACGAGGCGTGGGAGCGGATGCCCCATCGTGAGGTGGAGGCGGTCTATCCGCCCCTGGCGATGGCGCTGTTCAGTATAGCGACGTTGGCGGCGTGGCCGTTGCTGGCGTGGAAGCTGCTGCTGACGGCGATCGAGATGGCCGGCTGCTGGCTCTTCGTGCGCTGGATGGACCGTCGCGGCGAGCCGCCGGGCCGCGCACTGCTCTACGCCTGGAATCCGCTGGTGACGCTCGAGGTGGCGGGGATGGGGCACGTCGACGGCGTCGGCGTCGCGCTGATGATCGCCGTGGTCACGCTGCTCGACCGCCGGCCGATCGTCGCCGGCATCGCCGCGGCCGGGGCGGTGCTCGCCAAGCTGGTGCCGCTGCTGGCGCTCCCCCTCTGGTGGCAGCGGGCTCGCGAGGGACGGCGGTTCGCCCTCCCCGCGACGGCGCTGCTGCTCGCCGGGCTGGTGCCGGTCGTCGCGTCGACCGGAGTCCCCCCAGGCTGGGTGCGCTTCGGCGTCTCCTGGGAGTTCAACGGACCGCTGTTCGAGCCGCTGTGGAGGGGGCTCGACGCCGCCGGCGCCGAGGAGGGTCTGCACCACCTGTTCGATCGCGCCAAGCAATGGACCGGAGCCCACGAGTTCTGGAACCGCTTCTACCCCTGGGTCTATCCGCAGCTGCTGGCCAAGGGGGCGCTCGGCCTGCTGCTGGCCGTGCTGTGGTGGCGGATCTGGCGCCGGCGATCGCTGACCCCGCCGGTCGCCACCGGCAGGGTCTTCGGCGCGCTCATCCTCTGCTCGGCGACCGTCTACCCCTGGTACCTGCTGTGGGTGCTGCCGTGGGCGGCGGCCGCCGGACACCGCGGCTGGCTGGCGCTGTCGGGCCTCGCCGTGCTCTCCTATCTGCCTCAGCACGCCGGCCTCGAGCTGATGCCGTGGGTGTTCGCCGCGATCTGGGGTCCCTTCGCCTGGCTGTCATGGAGCGGTCGACGATGGTCTTCGCGCTGACCCTCGCCTATCGCGGCACCGCCTATGCCGGCTGGCAGCGCCAGCACAACGCGCTGGCGGTGCAGGCGGTGGTCGAGGAGGCGGTCGGCGAGGTGCTCGGGCATGCGGTCTCTCTGGTGGCGGCGGGCAGGACCGACGCCGGCGTCCACGCCCGTGGCCAGGTGGCCCACCTCGAGACCGAGCGCGACTTCCCCGCCCGCGGTCTGGTGCACGCGACGAATCGACTGCTGCCGAGCGATATACGGGTGCTGCGAGCCGCGCGGATGGCCGACGGCTTCCACGCCCGCAAGCTGGCGTCGGCCAAGGCGTACCGCTACCGGATGGTGCGCGCGGAGGTCCTCTCGCCGCTCGATGCGTTGTTCGCCATCCGGGTGCCGCTCGACATCGACGTCGCGGCGATGGAGCGGGCGGCGCGGCGGCTGGTCGGCCGTCACGACGTGTCGGCGTTCGCCCTCGCCGGCGGCAGTCACCGCAGTCCGGTGCGGACGATCGAGAGCGCCGGCTGGGTGGAGAGCGGGGAGGCGATCACCTTCGAGATCGTCGGCGACGGTTTCCTGCGCGGCATGGTCCGCGGCGTCGTCGGGACCCTGATCGAGATCGGCACCGGTCGTCGGGAGGCGGAGAGCGTGTCGACGCTGTTGGAAGGGGCGCCGCGCGGCGACGCCGGCCCGACGGCGCCCCCCGAGGGTCTCGTCCTCCACGCCGTCCGCTACCCCGAGGCGTGGCGGCCGATTGCCTTAGAATAGCTGCCGCCATGCTCGACCGAACCTCGCTGGCGCCGTCAGGCTCCGAAGCCGAACAGGTCGCTCGACGCCTCGATCTGCGGCGGCTGCCGCGGCACGTGGCGGTGATCATGGACGGCAACGGCCGCTGGGCCAAGGCGCGCGGGCTGCCGCGAGCCCACGGCCACCGGGCCGGAGTGGCGGCGGTGCGCGACACCGTCGAGGCGGGCGCGCGGCTCGAGCTCGAGGCGTTGACGCTCTACGCCTT